>NZ_JANSJC010000001.1:0-220405 GCF_047462375.1 Synechococcus sp. H55.8
GGGCAGAGGAAGAGACAAAAATCTCGCCGTAAAGCGGATGGGGAAACCCCACCCGCCTGCGCGGTGGGGTAGTTCATGTAACACCGATCCCCATCCCAATACGAAAGGGAACTTGGGGATCAACTGCCTAAGTTTCGACTCTGTGGGCGCGCAAGAGCACGTTGGTTCCCAATCCCTCTTGGGCCATCCAAAAAGCGCAAATCCACCACGAAACCTCGTCTTGGCGATAAATGCCACGGGTGAGGGGATAGGATTGCAAAAGGTCAGCCATCTGCGATAAAGCTGGCACCTCAGCCACATAATTGGCCCACACTTCGGGATCCAGATCCTCGTAAACGTAATCGGACGGGAAATATAGGTGGCTTGCTTCTAGGCCGGGCCGGTCGGTCAGGAGTAGTTGAGCGGGGTCAGAAGACTCACATCCCAAGCGATCCCCGATTTGAAACGTGAGTTGAAACAAGCGGTTAATCAGATCGAATTGTTCGGGGTTCATAATTTCAGAATTCCCAACTTGCGGGTGTGGGGTGAGCATCAGAATTGACAGGTGCGACGGCTGCGCTCCAGCTCCGGCTCGATCCAAGAGAGGGCAAAGTGGCTCACACAAGGCAACTGCGGAAAGCGGCGGGCCAGGGATCCCATCTGGATTTCCAAGCTGGGGCGTTTTCGCTGCGCTTGTCCCCATAGGCCGGCGATGGCCGGGCAGACAAAGGTTTGGGGAGAGGCCACAGCCAGGATTTGCCCCACCTGCTGCACCACACAGGAGCCATCCTCGCACTTGGCATAGGCCATCGGGTGCCACTCCATGTTTGGATCAAAACGATCCCAAGGCTGGAGACGGGCGTCGAACCCTTCTCCCACCGCCTGGTTGCCCTCGGGGAAAAAGACGGCCCCGGTCGGGATCCCAAGGCTTTGGGCCGGTTGGGCAGCTTGCCGCAGGTAATCGAGGATCCCATAGCGGGCAAACTCAACGCTGAGCTGCCAGAGCTGCTCTTGCCAGCGCTCCTGTCGGAGAGCGGCGCTAGGGGTAGGGGTGGGATCCGGCGGCGCTGCTTTTGGACGGGGAGCCGCCAAATTCTCTAAATCCCTATTCCCTGAATCACCTTCTGAATCGGCATGGGTGGAATGCCAATTCTCGCCTGCTTTGCTTTGGGCCATCCCGTCCCCTAGTTCTGGAGAAAGCGGCCGCTCCCTGCTTGCGCTGGGCTTGGGATCCCCTGGCTGGCGCCAGCGGGGCTCTTCGGCATAGGTGGCATCCAGATGGAGAACATCTGCCACAGTAATATAGCCCTGGCTGAGGTAACGCTCCAGCAAGGCTCGGCCCGCCGGGTTTTCTGCCAAATCCAGGTAGGCTTGCCGGGCTGCCTCCCCATGGATCCACAGATCCTGGACGGTGGCTGCCAGGCTGGATCCCCCAGAGCCGCGGGGATAGCGAATGTAGTCGAAGAGGATCCCATCCGGCTGCCGCTGCAGGATGCGGCGGATCAGCTCGGCAAAATCCCGTCGCGCCAGAGGATGAAAGGGATCCACAAACACCTCATCCGGGCTGCCCAAATCTTCTGCAAGGGCTGTCGCTGGATCCAAGACGGTGGTGAGGCCACGGCCGTTGCGGGCCAAGACTGCCTGGCGATCTGGGAGAAGCCCGTAGCTGTAGCCGAAATTGAGGGAAAACACCCAGGCATAGGCCGATAACCCCCGCCGTCGCGCCGCCTTGAGAGCCAGATCCAACAAATCGGCATTGGGCTGCAGGCTGGGCCAGATCCCGCCCGCCCCATCGGGCAGAATGGAGCGGCCATCGTAAAACGTCTCGATAAAAACGCGGTTGTAGCCCAGGTTCACCACCTGGTCAAACACCTGATCCAGTACGCCTGGATTGGCATCACAGGGATGCAAGCGCACCCAAATGGCCTGAATCTGCGGCCAACGGCGGCTGCGGCAGGCAATCAAGGCAGCGCGATGTTCGGCTAAGACTTGGGTGTATTCGGCCCAAGCGGCCTCTGATTGGGTGGCCCGCTGGCGCAGTTGAGCCTTGCGCGCCACTTCCTCAGGGGGTTGCCGGCAGAAGGCATCGAGCTGAAGAGCAGACAGGGATCCTGTCTGTTCCCCGCTGCCCTGAAACCTGGGATCGGAGTCAGGAAAAAGGGAATGGCCAAACCTCGGGAATTGGGCCTGGGCGGCAATTCCGGATCCCAGCCACATCAGTGCGCCGAGCACACCTGCAAGCCATTTCCGCTGCTGCCTTGGCAACCTCAACACCCTTAACCCCACCGAGGATTGCTGTAGCCCTATCTCCCCCTAGAGATCGGCAGGCCCGAGGCAATTGTTCCCGCCCCCAGCCAATTGCGCTCAACTTTGAGAGGAGAGCTAGAGCTTGGGATCCCTTGCCCTATCCGCCTCAATCTGGGCCAACTGCTGCCGGGCCGCCTGCCGCATCACCTCCACCGGCACAGGCTTGCCCCCCAGCCAGAGGGAGAGGGCCTTGGCCCCCTGGTGGATCAGCATCTCCAGGCCACTGATGGGGGTGTGGCCTAACGCTGCGGCCATACGCAGCAGGGGAGTGGGATCCGGTACATAGATGAGATCGTAGACAACGGCGCCGGCGGGCAGAAGGCGCAGTTGCTCCCGGCTGAGGGGAGACAGCTCAGCAGGGGATCCCGGCTTGTACATGCCCACGGGGGTGGTGTTGACCACAAGGGAAGTCTTGGGCAAGTGGCGCTCCAGCTCGGCCCAGCTCAGCGTTTCCACCTGGGGCCAGGTCTGTTGCAAAGCCCGTAACTTCTCAGGGGATCGCCCGGCCACCCGTACTGGCCCCAACTCCAACTCCAAACAGCCCTGGATGGCCGCCCGCGCCGCCCCGCCACAGCCCAGGATCAGGGTCGGGATCCCCTTTTCCAGGCCCAGCAAAGGCTGAACAAAGCCGTCGATATCGGTGTTGGTGCCGCCCCAGCCTCCCTCCGGCAAGGCGTAGACCGTGTTTACTGCTCCCACCTTTGCCGCCCGCGCTTCCACCTGGCTGAGCAAAGGCAGAATCGCCTGCTTGTGGGGAATGGTGACGTTAAACCCCCGCACCCCGATGGCCGCCAGCCCGGCCACCGCCACTGCCAGGCGCTCTGCCGCCACCGGAAAGGGCACGTAGCAGTAGTCTTCTCCCATGGCCGCCAAGGCAGCGTTGTGCATCGCCGGGGATAGGCTGTGGGCCACCGGATCCCCGATCAGGCCCAGCAATTGCGTACTTCCCGAAATCCGCCTGTCCACCCCAGCTCCTAAGGGATCCCTGCCCTGTAGCTCCGACTAGTTAGACTCCGACTCCACCCGATCTAAAGTTTGCCGGTAGCGCTGCCGCCAACTGGCCAGGGATTCTTCCGAAATGTGGTCGATTAAATTGCTCATCTCGCCCAGGATCTGGTAGACGCGGTCAAAGCTTTGGCGGGTGCGCTCTTCTTGATCTGGCTGGCGCACCTGCACCAGGTACAGGCTCATCTTGATGGTTTGCAACCGGTTTTTGCCCAGATCCTCCAGCATTTCCCGAATTTGCCCGATCGCCTCCTGCCGCACCCGGCGTTGCCGCCGCCGCAACAGCCAGAACAGGATGCCGTGGATAACTCCCACCACGGTGGCGCTGACCGCCGTTGCCGTCGCCGCGGAAAGAGCGCTGCGGCTGGCCACCCAGCCGCTGAGTAGGATTACGCCTATCCCCACCGCCGTCAGGATCAGCTCGATGTTGTTGAGAAACCACCTTCTTGCTGGCTTCCAGATGGCGGATTGGCTCCGACTAGAATTGAACATGGCTGTTCTTCCCACCTCCCACCTGCCTATTCTGCTGCGGCCAACCCACCGCCGGATTCTGGGGATCGGACTTACCGGCGCAGTCGCCATCCTCCGCGGCCCAGTTGACGCTTCAGACGCCGCCGCGGTTTCCGCCGGCGGATCCCCAAGGGCTGCTGAGAGCGGGATCCAGCTTCAAACCGCTCAGCCCTAGGCTCCCGCACCCCTTGGCTGAGATCCTGGTTGTGTTGCCGCAACTCCTCGAGCTGCCTGAGGCGAGTTTCCAGCTCTTGGCGTAGCTCGGCATTCTCTTTTTCTAGATGTTGCAAACGCTTCAGCAGCTCTGAGGACGCCGTCCCGCTACTGCAATCGGAAACCGGGATGGGATGGGGTGCAGTCACCACCGAAGTGTGGACATTTTTGCTGTCTCGCAGGGCTTGGGCAGCCCGTCGCACCAGGGCCACCCCCTTGGGATCGTCCTTATCTGTGAGGGTGGCCGCCCCAAATTGAAGCTGCACCGGCAGCGCTCGCCCATTCACCACAAAGGGATCCTGGATCAACCGCTGGCAGCAGCGCTCGGCGGCAATCTGGGCAGCAGCCAGAGTGCTCCCCGGCAGCACCACAATAAACTGCCCCTCGTCGTAGCAAAAGAGGTCATCCCCCTCTCGCAAGTTGTGGGCCAAGCGATCCGTAAACAGCTTGAGAAGAGCAGCCCGACCGCCGGCCTCTAGGCCTTGCCCCAGAGCACTGAGGTTGGCCAAGCGCAGCACAAACAAACTGAGGGGATCTGATTGGGCACGGGCTTGGGCCACCCGCAACGGCAAGCGAGTAACCAAATCCTGCCGATTGCCCAAAGCAACCGAGCCAGAAGGAGATGAGACTTGTTTTTGTCCAGTCTGGAGCAGATATTGCTGGCGGCGGCTCTCCACAATGCGCAGCCCTGCCCGCACCCGCGTCAGCAGCTCTGCCGCCTGAAAGGGCTTGGAGAGGAACTCATCGGCTCCGGCTTCTAACGCCCGCTCCATGTTGTCGTTGCCCTCGCGGGCGGTCATGAGGATGTAGTACACCCAAGCATATTCGGGTGATTGCCGTAGCTGCCGGCATAGATCCAGGCCATTTAGATTGGGCATGACCCAGTCGGCGATGATGAGATCTGGGATCCGGCGGCGGATTTGCTCCAGGGCAGACAAGCCATCCAAAGCATAAGAAATACTACAGCCCTGCTTACCCAAAAAGTTGGACAACATCTCTGCCACCATGTAACTGTCATCCACGATCAGCACATGGGCCCGCAAGCTGCTGGCTCCGCCTTTGCTAGCGCCCAAGCCCGCCTGAGGGCCTTCAGACGTACCAGTGGCAGCAGCGTTCTCCAAATTGGGATCCACGGGTAAGCCAAAGCCAGATGACAAGGAAATCCGGGAAAGCAAACTTTCCCGTGTTTTCCATGTTTTCCATCATTATTCTAGACGTAGGGATTGGCAGCCACTACCTAACTTTGCCGGGTTATTTTTTTGAGATTTTTGAAGTTTCGCAGTCATTCTAAACGCGAGGAAGATGCTTCTGGGCGTTCCCCGCTACTGCTCCTCACGCCCCCAGGGGGAATCCTCCTCTGCCCCAGGGAGAGGGAAGGCAGGGTTCGCCGTGACTTCATGGCCACCCCAGGAACCTAGAAACGAATCTCGAGCGTGACTTGGGCGCGCACGGCTTGTTGTCCTCCTTCCACCGGTGTGGAAGCTGCTTCTAGGCGGGCATAGTCTGCTTGAGCAGCCAAAGGAACTGGCGGCGCGATGGAGCCCTCGCTGTGAATTTGGATGCCCTCCACAGAACGAATGCTCAGGTTCAAGGCCCTCAACACATCGCTGGCTTGACGTTGGGCATCTTCCACGGCCTGGGTCAGGGCACGGCTGCGCGCCTGCAGCAAGGTGGCCTCATCCGCTCGGAAGCTGACCGATTCCACCTGGGTAGCTCCGGCGGCCACGGCTTCATCCAGCACCTGTCCGGCTCGGGCTATGGGTACTTCAAATTGCAGGCTGTTTTGCCCCTGTACCCCGGTCAGGCGGGGTGGGCTCTGCTGGTAGTCGTATTGGGGATAGAGGGAAATGCCGGTGGTCTGCAGGGCGCTCACCTGCAGCTCTTTGAGGCGGTTCACCAGCCGCTCCGAGCGCTCGGCCACCTGCTGCTGGACCGCTTGGGCTGTCTCCCCTTGGAGCACCACCCCCAGCCGGATTACCGCAATGGAGGTTTCCACCGCAACAGATCCCTGGCCGGTTACCGTCAAGGTTCGGGATCCCTCACCGGGACTGGCCATTGCCCCGCCTCCAGCGATTGCGTTCCAACCCAACAGTGCCAGCGCCAGTACCACGCCCAGCCAGGCCACCCCCTTCAGCCTTTTCCACCCCTTGAGCCTGTCCATTGCTTCCCCCTTTCAGTCGTTAACCCCAGCCTACTCCCACCGTTCCTCTAGCTGATCTGACAAAAGCCCCAGCCACCAGTTCCCTAACCTCACCCAGCCGCTGCGTTCTTGCCCCCCCGGATTGCGTATCCGCACATAAAACACGCGTTGATACTTGGAAGTGCTGCCGGAAAAAGGCCCCAGCCGCCAATACCGCGCCTCCTGGCTCAGAATGGAGTAGCCATGCTTTGCCGCCCACCGCTGCAGCAGCTCCTGGCTGCGTCTTTGTTCCCAGACAAAAATTCCCAGGAACAGGGCAACGGCAACCACTGCCCCCAGCAGGGCCAATGCCAGCTCAGACATAGGGATAGACAGCAAGGCTATTGCCCATCGTATGGGAGTTGCTCCAAGGCTGGGATCCCCGGCTGCAAAAGTTAACCTTTGCCGCCTCAGCCGCTTCCAAAAGAGCGATCTCCGCTCCTGTATGATCGAGTCAGCGTGGTCAAAACTCGATTTATTGATTGAGTGAATTGATAAGGTCTTTTTGAGAATGGCTGCATCGAAACTGCGACAACTGCTGCACGACCTGGATGTTGAGCTGCAAAAAACCCCTGGCTTGGATGAAAAGCAGCGACAGCACATCGCCACCATTCGCCAAGAGGTGGAAGCGGTGCTGGCCGAGCTGGGATCCCCGAGTGAGAGCAAGCAAAATCAAGGGCGTAGAGATCGCATTGGGGAGGCGCTGGGCCTGTTCGAGACCTCGCATCCCAACCTCACCCTGATCCTGGAGCAAGTGATCGACACGCTGGCAGGGATGGGTTTGTAGTTTATGAGGAGGGCTCACCAGCAAGCTCCTCTGCCTGCTAGCCTTGGTAATGCGTTGAATAGCTCCTGTTTATGACCGGCACTCTCCATCCCACCTCGTTTAACATCACCCGCTCCCAACAGATTTTTGCCCGAGCAAAAGGGCTCATGCCCGGCGGGGTCAGTTCCCCGGTGCGCGCCTTCAAGTCGGTGGGCGGGGATCCCGTCGTGTTTGACCGCGTCTCAGGAGCCTACGCCTGGGATGTGGACGGCAACCAGTACATCGACTACATCGGCAGTTGGGGGCCGGCGATTGTCGGCCACGCCCATCCCGAGGTGATCGAGGCTCTGCACCGAGCTTTGGAGAAAGGCACCAGCTTTGGCGCCCCTTGCGTTTTGGAAAACGAGCTGGCCGAGCGGGTGATCGAGGCGGTGCCCAGCGTGGAGATGGTGCGCTTTGTTAACTCCGGCACCGAAGCTTGCATGGCGGCGCTGCGCCTGATGCGGGCCTACACGGGGCGGGAAAAGGTGATCAAGTTCGAGGGCTGCTACCACGGCCATGCGGACATGTTTTTGGTCAAGGCCGGCTCAGGGGTGGCCACGCTGGGCCTGCCGGATTCGCCGGGGGTACCTAAGGCCGCTACCAGTGCCACGCTGACCGCCCCCTACAACGATCTAGAGGCAGTCAAGGCTCTGTTTGAGCAGCATCCCGACTCCATTGCGGGCGTGATCCTAGAGCCGGTGGTGGGCAATGCCGGCTTCATTCCGCCGCAGCCGGGCTTTTTGGAGGGTTTGCGGGAGCTGACGCAGAAGTATGGCGCCCTGCTGGTGTTTGACGAGGTGATGACCGGCTTTCGCATCAGCTACGGCGGTGTGCAGGCCAAGTTTGGTGTCATCCCCGATTTAACCACCCTGGGCAAGGTAATCGGCGGCGGCCTGCCGGTGGGGGCCTACGGCGGTCGGCGGGAGATTATGGAAATGGTGGCGCCGGCGGGGCCGATGTACCAGGCGGGCACCCTCTCCGGCAACCCGCTGGCCATGACGGCCGGGATCCACACCCTCGATATTTTGCGTCGCCCCGGTACCTATGAGTATCTGGAGCGGATTACCGAGAAGCTGGCGACGGGGCTGCTGCAGATTGCGCAAGAGACCGGGCACGAGATGTGTGGGGGCCATTTGCCCGGCATGTTCGGCTTCTTCTTCACGGCTGGCCCAGTGCGCAACTACGAGGAGGCCAAGCGCTCGGACTTGCAAAAGTTTGCCCGCTTCCACCGCGGCATGCTGGAGCGGGGGGTGTATCTGGCGCCCTCGCAATTCGAGGCCGGCTTCACTTCCTTGGCCCACACCGAAGCCGATGTGGAGAGAACCCTCGAGGCGGCGCGAGAGGTGCTGCGCACGCTCTAGGGTTTCTTCTCCCCTCTCCCCTTGGGAGAGGGGTTGGGGGTGAGGGTGATCTGCACTGGGATCATGGCCGAGCACATCCACCGCAACTGGCGCATCACCACCCAAACCACCGACAAGGGGTTCATTTTTTGCTGTCAGCGGCTACGTCAGGATGGCTCGGTGGAGTTTGCCGCCCCAGCCTACGGCTACTTCCACAATGAGGCCGAGGCAATTTTGGCCGGCATGGTCTGGATCGACCGGCAGCAACTGCCGGATCACCTGGATGGCCTGCTCTTCGACAACGAGGAGCCAGAAAGTTAGCTCAGGGCTTTTTCCCCCACCAACTGTTCCCAGCCCAAGCCTTTGAGGGCGGCGTTGCGCCGCAGTGGGCGGGTGACCAGCTCCAGCAGCGCCTGGGTGTTGCCGAAGCCGTGGATCTGGGCAAAGGTAAACTCCACCGACCACTTGGTGGTGACGCCGCGGGCTTCGAGGGGGTTGGCGTGGGCCATGCCCGTGATTACCAGATCCGGCTGCAGGGCTTTGATGCGCTGCAGTTGGTTGTAGTTATCCGGCTTCTCGACAATGGTGGGCTTGGGCACCCCCATCTCCTCGCAGGTGCGCTCCAGGAGGGCCAGCTCGGCGGCCTGGTAGCGCTTGTCGAGGTAAGGGATCCCGATTTCCTGCACCGTCATACCGCAGCGCACCAGGAAGCGGGCCAGGGAGATCTCCAGCAGGTTATCCCCCATGAAGAAGACGCTCTTGCCCCGCAGCAGGCCCAGGTACTCCTGAACCTGGGGGTGACGCCACACTTCCCCTTCCCGCTCTGCCAGGCCTTGAGTCGGGATCCCCAGCTCGCCGGCGATGGCCTCGATCCAGGCGCGGGTGCCATCCGGCCCGATGGGAAAAGGAGCGGTGATGAGCTTGGCCTTTTTGCGGCGCACCAGCGTGGTGGCGGTGCGGCTGAGGAAAGGATTTACCCCCACCACATAGGTGCCCGGCTCGATGGCCGGCAGCTCCTCGTAGCGCTTGGCCGGCAGCCAGCCGGAGACGCGGATCCCGTACTTTTTCAGCTCCAGGGTGAGTTGGGTTACCACCGGATCCGGCACGGAGCCGAAGATCACCAAGGGGGGATGTTTGGGGAAGCCTTCTTCCTCTTTCTTTTTGCCGGGGCGCAGCCCGTAGAAAAGAGCCTGCAGGCCACCCCGCGTCTCCCGCTCTTCTTCCTGCACCTGCTCCGGGCAGCGCTGGGCCATAGAGGCCAAAACCGTGTCTTCCCCCTGGGTAAAGGCGTAGTCGAGGCCATTGGCCCGCGCCACCACAATCGGGATCCCGATCTCCCCTTCCAGCTTCTGGGCTAGGCCCTCCAGATCCATCTTGATGATCTCGGTGGTGCAGGTGCCGATCCAGACGATGACGCTGGGATTGCGATCCCGCTGGATTTGCAGGCACAGCCGCTTCAGCTCCTCGTAGTCGTTGAGCTTGGCGCTGATGTCCCCCTCTTCCAGCTCGGCCATGGCATAGCGCGGCTCGGCAAAGATCATCACCCCCATGGCATTTTGCAAAAAGTAGCCACAGGTTTTGGTGCCGATCACCAAAAAGAAGCTGTCTTCAATTTTGGGGTAGAGCCAAGCCACGCAACTAATCGGGCAGAAGGTGTGGTAGTTGCCGGTCTCGCATTGAAAGTGGAGGGTATTGGAAGCATCCACAGCAGCAGTCATCGTCGGCTCCTAGAAAAGGGTTTGTCAAGCTAGGGGGCGACCAATTGGGGCACGCCCACCAATTTCTCGCTCAGATCCCAGAGCAGCTTGGCCTTGGCCGCATCCCCCGCCTCGTCCGAGACTTCTTGGTTAAAGGGCTTGGCATTTTTCCGTTGCCGGTTGCCCCAGCTCCAGTAGAATCCCGACTGGCGAAACTCCGGATCCGCCACCACCTGGGCCACCCGCTCGCCGGCCAGCTCTTGGGAGACGTAGCCGCCGGTGATGTTTTTCTGAAACCAGGGGAACAGCTTTTGGAAGAGGGGATAGTGATGGCGGAAGAGGGCTGTTTCCGCCACACAGCCCGGGTAGAGGGAGAGAAACGTGATGCCGGTGCTCTCGTGGAAGCGGCGGTGCAGCTCCCGCATGGTGAGGATGTTGCAAACTTTGCTGTCTTTGTAGGCTTTGACGGGATCGAACTTGCCGCCATCGGCCATGCTGATCGGTTCCTTGAAGCCCTGGGCAAAGCCCCGCAGATCCCCCAGGTGGGGTTGGGGTGGGATCTTGCCCCCCAGCTCCTTGGGGTTGTGGGTAACCGTGCCCAGGATCACCAGCCGCCGATCCGGATAGGTGGAGCGCTTCAGATCCTCCAGCATCAGGTGGCAGAGCAGGAAGTGCCCCAGATGGTTGGTGGCCATGGTCAGCTCATAGCCCTCCGGGCTGCGCAAGGGCTGCTTAAGCAAGGGCATGTAGATGGCGGCGTTGCACACCAGGGCATCCAGAGAGCGGCCCGACTGGCGAAATTGTTCGACAAATTGCCGCACACTGGCCAAGCTGGCCAGATCGATCGGCATCAGGGTGTAGCTGGGGATCCCCACCTGCTGAGCCATCCGCTGGCCTTTGTCCAGATCCCGACAGGCCATCACCACGTGCCAGCCCCGCTTGGCCAAAGCCAAAGCTGCGTACAGGCCAACGCCCGAAGAGGCTCCAGTAATCACCACGGTGGGTTGCACTTGTGCTTGCATATCCAACTCCTCTGCCATGTCCTCAAGATGGATCTCCTGCACAATCCATCTTGGGGCGGAAAGCGGGCCAGACAACGAATTGATAAGGTTTGCGACGGTTTTCCGAAACAATTGCTTCACTTTTAGACACACCGGCAAGCTGGCAGGTTTGGGATCCCTTACACCAGCGCCGGCTCCCGTGCCGGGGCGTTGTAAAAGTCCGACAGCAGGGCAAACAGCTCCCGATCCTCAGCAGGCCGGGGCACGATCCCTTCCGGGCGGGCCAGCAGCTCGTCGGCGATGTTCAGGTAGTACTGGCAGACGGGCTCCAGGCTGGGATCCGTCTCTGCCATCTCGAAGAGGGTTTTGCCCTTGACCCGCGAAATGCGAATGTCCTCGACCAGTGGCAGCACCTCGAGCACAGGCATGGGCACTGCCGAGACGTATTGGTCGATGAGATCCCGCTTGCTGGTGCGGTTGCCGATTAGGCCGGCCAGGCGCAGCTTGCGGGTTTTGGCTTTTTCTCGCACCGAGGCGGCAATGCGATTGGCGGCAAACAGGGCGTCAAAGCCGTTGTCAGTAACGATCACACAGTAGTCGGCGTAGTTGAGGGGGGCAGCAAAGCCGCCGCACACCACGTCCCCCAGCACGTCGAAGAGGATGACGTCGTACTCGTCAAAGGCGTTCAGCTCCTTCAGGAGTTTGACGGTTTCTCCCACCACATAGCCGCCACAGCCGGCCCCTGCCGGCGGCCCTCCCGCCTCGACGCAATCTACGCCGCCGTAGCCGCGGTAGATCACATCCTCGGGGTAGATGTCTTCGTAGTGGTAGCCCTTGGCTTCCAGGGTATCGATGATCGTGGGGATGAGAAAACCAGTCAGGGTGAAGGTGCTGTCGTGCTTGGGGTCACAGCCAATTTGCAACACCTTCTTGCCCCGCCGGGCCAAGGCCACCGAGAGGTTGCAACTGGTGGTGGACTTGCCGATCCCACCCTTCCCGTAAACTGCCAACTTCACAGCACGTTCCTCCACAAGCCTGACAAGGGCCATTATCGGCAGCTAACCCACTCCCTGAGAAGTGTTGAGAAGAATTAAGGCAAGCCTAAAACAAGTTAAAGCAATTTCTTAAATCGCCAGACGGACAAATCCTCGCCCAAAAGATTCTTCGAGCCGATTTTTGGCTTTTTTCCAGCTTTTGTTTTTTGTTTTTTCGTAAAAGCAGATCAAAAACAAATCATTCATCTCTCCCTGGCTTTGACAAGCGCTGCTCCCGTCAACTCGCTGGAGACTGCCGGCGGGATCCCTTTTCCCGCTTTGAGGGAGAGTCTCAAGAATGGTCTCAATGGCCAGAGGAGACGCGGAATCCCCAACTTCAAAAGGGATCTCAGGGATCGAAGGCAAAGGCAATCTGCACGGCCCCTGTAGAATCCACCTCAACCCTGCGCAGGAATTCCCGCAGGTAGGCGCGGCGCTCGCTCTCGCTGAGGTCTTGCCAGAAGGGCAGGATGGAGAGAGTTTGGGCGATCTGGAGGAAGTTGGCAGGAGGGAGCTGTTCCAGCTTTTGGGCCAAACGGGCCGTTTCCGCCCGCAGTTGGTAGCAGCGCTGGGCCAGGGAGGGCTCATCCATCAGTCCAGATTGCTGCAGCTCCTCCAGTTGCCGCAGCCGCTCGCTGTTGGCCTGGATCTGGGCTTGGAGCTGTTGGCGGGTTTGGTCCAGGGCCTGCCGATCCAGGTTTTGGGCACGGTGGGGGAGCTGCTCGCAGACCTGGCGGATCACCTCCTGCAGGACTTGGGCGTAGTGGAGGCTGTAGCGACAGGTTTGGCAACGCAGGTAGAGGTAGGAGGAGCCGTTCCTCTTGGCCTTGCCGGGGGTGGTTTGCACGATGCGCAGAAGGCTGCCACAGGTACGGCAATGGACTAGGCCGGCCAGGGCGCGGGGGGCGCTGGCGCTGCGGCGTGGGATCCTTTGGTTGCGTTTGAGCCAGCGATCGATCTGGGCCGCTTCCGTGCGGCTGAGGAGGGCGGGGTGGGTATCGCGCAGAACGGTGCCGTCGGCATAGGCCAGATCCCCGCGATAGACCGGGTTGAGCAGCCAGTTGCGCCCCGTGGCCACCGAAATGCGCTTGTGGTGTTTTTCTTCCAAAAAGCGCACCGCTTGGCGCAGGGATCCGTAGAGAAGAAAGTGCTGGAAAAAATCCTGAACAACAGGGGCCTGGCGGCGCTCCAGCACATAGCGCTCCCCCTCGCGGCGATAGCCAAAGGGAGCCGGGCCGGGGGGAGGTTTGCCCGCCAGACGGTTGCGGGCTTGGCTGTGGCAGAGGCGGCGGCTTTGCAATTGATGGGGGATCTCGGCCAGCAGCGGGATCCAGTCGGCAGCCTCGCTGGGGGTGTGCAAGCCGGATTGGGTCGCCAGGCTCAGTTGGATCCCCGCCTGTTGGATCTGCAACAGCCGTTGGTGGACTTCCTCCGCCCGCTCCCCCAGATCCGCCAGGCGCAGCAGCAGCACCTGCTGCACCGATCCGGCGGCGATGTCCTGCAACAGCTCCTCCAGATAAGTTCGGGATCCCCAATCGTGCAGGATGGGATCGGCTCCTTGTGCCTTCAGCCAGGCCAACTCCTGCTCCGGCAAGGGGGCGTGGGCAGGTGTGTAGAGGTAGCCGTAAACGCTCATGGACAAGCAACCAAGCTGTGGTCACCGCTGCCGCGCCCGAGCGGAATCGAGCACCTGGCGAATGCTGCCCTGGGCCTGCTGCAATTGCCGACGGGCCTCCTGAACAGAGCACCCCATCAAGGTCACAAGGATCGCCGTTTTGACTTCTCCATCACAAGTCTGCAGCACTTGGGCAGCCGTGGTGGGATCCAGATCGCAAGCCAGGGCTACAATTCGCTCCGCCCGCTGTTTGAGCTTGGCGTTGCCGGCCTGCAGATCTACCATTAGGTTGCCATAGGTCTTGCCCAGGCGGATCATCACTCCGGTGGAGAGGGTGTTCAACACCAGCTTTTGGGCTGTGCCGGCTTTCATGCGGGTGGATCCGAGGATCACCTCCGGCCCCACCAAAGGGGCGATGGCAATCTCCACCTGCTCGGTCAGGGGGGAAGGACGGTTGCAGGCCAGGCCAATCGTGAGCGCCCCAATGCTTCTGGCGGCTTGGATCCCACCCAGCACATAGGGGGTACGACCGCTGGCGGCAATTCCCACAACACTATCTTGAGCTTGGAGATGGAGACTCTCCAGAGCGCGGGCAGCGGCTTCGGCGTCGTCCTCTGCGCCCTCTACCGCCTGGGTCAGAGCCCTTTCCCCCCCGGCGATCAAAGCCACCACCTGTGTGGGGGCAGTGCCGAAGGTGGGCGGGCATTCAGCCGCATCCAATACTCCCAGGCGCCCCGAAGTTCCCGCCCCAATATAGATCAGCCGCCCGCCACGCCCCATCCGCTCGGCAATGGCATCGATGGCTTGGGCGATCGGCTCTGCTTGGTCAGCCACCGCTGCCGGCACCCGCCGATCTTCGGCGTTGATCCGTCTCACCAGTTCCAAGGTGCTGAGGCGGTCAATCTCGGCTGTGGCCAGGTTGGGGCTTTCGGTCAGGGATCCCGGATCCCAGGAGAAATAGGAGGAGGGCATAGCAGCGGCTGTTCAGGTGAGAGGGATCTGTCTTCGCCGGTTCTGGGTTTTGTCCTCTTGGATTCTATCGGTGGCGAGGCGCGGGGTTGAGCCTCTTTCCCTCAGCTCAATGCTAGAGTGAACCCAGCCGAGAAACTGCACGTTCCCGGATCCCTATGCCAAAAGTGCCTGTGCTGAAGCCGGATCAGGCTTACACCTTCAGCAGCTATTTTGATCTTCCCTTTGAACCGGAAGATGTGTTGGCCGAGTTTGGCTATACCTTTACACGACGAAAGATTACCTGGCCAACTCTGGAACGACTGCCCAATGGCGCAGACTTGAGACTCAGCCTAGAGCAGCTTTTACCCTACATTAGCTTAAAAAGTGAAGCAGCTCGTCGAGAAATCCTGATTGCCCCACTTTTACTGAAGGTAGTACAGTATACCCAAGCGCAAATGCGGATCGAATATGCAATTCAAGTCAGCGAGAAGCTTAAAGGTACCCTGGACTACTATCTCTATACAGACCGCTCTTTGCTGGTTGTCGAGGCCAAAAAAGCCGACCTTACTCAAGGCTTAACCCAATTATCTGTAGAGATGATTGCCCTGGATCAGTGGCTCGGCGACGGCCAAGCTGTCCTTACGGGAGCCATCACCTCTGGGGAGCTGTGGCAATTCGCCCTGCTGGATAGACCAAACAAAGGTATCTACCTGGATCCCTATACTTACCCCTATCCCGACGAAGTAGACCGGATCTTATCGATCTGTATAGCTGCGCTGAAATCTGCGGATTTGGAGCGCAGTATTCCCTAGATTTAGATTCGACTTGGAACTTTCGGCTCAGGATCATCAGAAAATTAAACTTATGTCAGCGTTTCAACTGGTTTCTCCTTATCAACCCATGGGGGATCAACCCAAGGCGATTGCCGGCTTGGTGAAGTCAATTTCAGAGGGCCATCGCTTTCAAACCCTGCTGGGGGCCACCGGAACCGGTAAAACGTTTACCGTTGCCCACACCATCCAGCAGGTCGGCAGGCCCACCTTGGTGATGGCCCATAACAAAACGCTGGCGGCGCAACTGTGCAACGAGCTCAGGGAGCTTTTTCCTTACAACGCCGTCGAATATTTTATTAGCTATTATGACTATTATCAACCGGAAGCCTATGTGCCCAGCACCGATACTTACATCGCCAAATCTTCTTCCATCAACGATGAGATCGACATGTTGCGGCACTCCGCCACCCGCTCTTTATTTGAACGGCGAGATGTTATTGTCGTCGCTTCTGTAAGCTGCATCTACGGCTTGGGCATGCCGGAGGAATACCTGAAGGCCTCCATCCCTCTCAAAGTCGGCCAGGAGATCAACCAACGGGAGATCTTGCGGGAGCTGGCCGGCATCCAGTACGAGCGCAACGATTTGGAGCTGGCACGGGGACGATTTCGCGTCAAAGGCGATGTGCTGGAAATTGTGCCGGCGTATGAAGATCGGGTGATCCGCATTGAATTTTTTGGCGATGAGATCGAGGCCATTCGCCTGATTGATCCGGTTACAGGTGAGATTTTGACCAGCCTCAGCGCCCTCAGAGTTTACCCGGCTCGCCACTTTGTGACACCAGAAGAACAATTGGAGCGGGCAATCCTCGACATTGAGCAGGAGCTGGAGAAGCAACTGGCCCTTTTCCGCAAAGAGGGCAAGCTATTGGAAGCCCAACGGCTAGAACAGCGCACCCGCTACGACCTGGAGATGCTGCGGGAGGTGGGCTATTGCAACGGCATCGAAAACTACTCCCGGCACTTGACGGGGCGCAAAGAAGGGGAGCCGCCTGCCTGTTTGGTGGATTATTTCAAGGCCAACGATTGGCTCCTGGTGGTGGACGAATCCCACGTTACCGTGCCCCAAATTCGCGGCATGTACAACGGCGACCGTGCCCGCAAACAGGTGCTGGTGGATCACGGCTTTCGCCTGCCCAGTGCCCTCGACAATCGCCCCCTCAAAGCCGAGGAGTTTTGGGCCAAAGTCCACCAGTGCATCTTCGTTTCCGCCACGCCCGGCAACTGGGAACTGGAGCAGAGCGGAGCCCAATTTCAAACCCTGGTGGAAGATGGCAAGGCCATAAAGTTTTATCTGCCGGGCAGCGGTCGGGTTGTGGAGCAAGTCATCCGGCCCACGGGGGTGGTGGATCCTGAAGTGCATGTGCGCCCCACGGCTGGGCAAGTGGACGATTTGCTGGCAGAAATTTATCTGCGATTGGAGCGCTCCCAGCGGGGGCCTGCCGAACGGGTGATCGTGACCACTCTCACCAAACGCATGGCCGAAGATCTCACCGAATACCTTCAGGAACGCGGGATCCGGGTTCGCTATTTGCATTCCGAGATTAGCTCAATTGAGCGAATTGAAATTTTGCAAGATTTTCGCGAAGGAGCCTTTGACGTACTGGTGGGGGTTAATCTGTTGCGGGAAGGGTTAGACTTGCCGGAAGTCTCCTTGGTGGCCATTTTGGATGCGGATAAAGAGGGATTTTTGCGGGCGGAGCGATCCCTGATTCAGATGATCGGGCGAGCAGCGCGCAATGTCCGTGGCACGGTGGTGATGTACGCCGATACCCTGACCGGCAGCATGGCCCGGGCCATCGCCGAAACCCAGCGCCGCCGCGAAATTCAACTGCAATACAACCGCCAACACAACATCACCCCTAAGCCCATTGTCAAGAAAAACAGCAACGCCATCTTGTCTTTTTTGGCCATCTCCCGCAAACTCAGCGACCAAGATCTGGAAAAGGCCTTTCAAGCTACAGACGAGATCCCTCTGTCGGAGATCCCGGAGCTGATCGGCCAACTGGAACTCAAGATGAAAGCAGCCGCCAAAAACCTGGAATTTGAAGAAGCTGCGCAACTGCGAGACCAAATTAAAAAGCTGCGCCAACGCCTTTTGGGCCACCATCAGAGCACTTAAAGTCCTCACTTGGGTTGGCCAAAATCGGGATTTGCTTGTGCCACCATAGGCTTACAGCAGCATCCTAGGGATCCCCGAGACAATGGGCGTTCGTGTCCAACGAGCCATTCGAGACTCTGTCCTGCTGAAGGGAGCGGCCCTGGCGATGGGGCTGATAGCTGGGATCGGCCTCTGGCTCCTGCCTGCTCCGGTCTCCAAGGCTGCTGGGATCCCGGTGGCTCAGGCCCTTGAATTTCGGGATCCCGGCTTTTTCCAGACCGGCCCCACCCCTGCCGAAGTGCCAACTCCTGAGGGATCCCCCTCCCCGACCCCTAGCCCAACTGGGATCCCCTTTACCGGCCAAGAGGGCACAGAAGTCTTGGTGGGGAACATCCCGGTGTTTCGCCTGCAGACGGCAGAGTACCCCAGCGATGTGCGGGCCGACAACGTGCGGGCGATCATTGAGCGCTTTCTGGCGGAGGGCCAGTTGCCGCAGCCGGAGGTGCGGGTGGACCAGGATGCCAACGGGCAATACATCTTACGTCTGGGAGAAAGGGGCCGCTTTGAGGCCACCCAGCGGTATCTGTTTACCGTCACCTATGCCGATGCCGCCGCCGAGCGCAGGGTGCCGCTGGGCCAGGTGGGCCTCAACGACGTGCGCCTGGTGGCCAACACTTGGGCGCGACGGCTGGAACAAGCCATTGCCGAGTACCGGCAGGATCGGCTGGATCTGCAGCGGGCGCAGGATCCGCGCGTGCTGGTGTTCACCATCCTGGCCGGTCTGGCCACATTGGCGCTGGGGTTCTTTCTCTGGCGGCTGTTCGACCGCAGCCTAGTTCGCCTGCAGAGGTGGCTGGAGCTCCAGGCCGGCCCGGCCTGGGGAACCTGGATCGACATTGGGGGAGTGCTCCTGCGAGGCGTGGGGGCAATTCTCATTGCCGGCATCTCCCTGGATCGCGGCATCAGCTTCATACCCGCCCTGCGACCGTTTCAGCGCGCTTTTTACCTGGGCTTGGGGCGGGTGGTGGCCACGGCGTTGGGCGTCCTCACCCAACCGCTGCCCAATTCCAGCGTCTCCATTGCCAGCTTACTGGTCTTCTTTGTGCTGGCCGTTTTGGTCTTCACCGTTGCCCACTACGTCAGCGTTGGCTTTAAGCAGCGGTTTCTGAGCCGGCTGGGACTGGATCTGGGCACCCAGGAGTCTACAACGGCCATCTTCAAGTACATCCTCACGCTGTTCGGGATCCTCTTGGTCTTGCCCTTCAGCGGCCTGAATCTGGGATCCCTGGCGGTGATTGCCGGGGCGGTGGGTTTGGGGATCGGCTTTGGCCTGCAAAACCTCTCCAACAACTACATCAGCTACATCGCTATTTTGCTGGAGCGCCCCATCCAAATCGGGGATCTGGTGGAAGTGGACAACCTGCTCGGCACCGTGGAGCGCATCGGCCCGCGGGCCACCGTCCTGCGCACTTTGGATCGCATCTTTGTGATTGTGCCCAACTCCCGCTTCACCGAGTCAAAGGTGGTGAACTGGAGCTACCGGGATCCCCGCTGTCGCATTCACATTCCCGTCGGCGTGGCCTATGGCTCCGATACGGCCCTGGTTACCGAAGCTCTGCTCAGCGCTGCCAAAGAAAATGCTCGGGTGTTGAGCAGCCCCGCCCCCCAAGTCTGGCTCAAGTCTTTTGGCCCCTCTTCCCTCAACTTTGAGCTGCTGGTGTGGATCAACCGTCCCCAGGATCAATTTGTCTTGATCAGCGAGCTGAACTTCGCCATCGAAGCGGAGTTTCGGCGGCGTGGGATCCGCATTCCTTTCCCGCAGCAGGATATTCACATTCGCAGCCTGGAGGGACTTGTCAGCCTCAATGGCGGCTCCCGTTCCCTGCCCGATGCCGCTTCCATCCAGTCCGCCCTCAGCGAAGCGGCAAAATCGCTGGAAGACCAAAACGGCGTTTCCTGAGCTATCCCTATCGACACCATGCTGCGACGGTTAGATGAGGCACTGGGTAGCTTTGGCAGCCATCCGTGTTGGGCTGAACTGAAGCAAATGCAGCTCCTAAGGCAGCTTTGGCCGGAAGTGGTGGGAGAGGCGGTAGCAGCGCAAACCCATCCCCTCAACGTGCGCCGCCAGGTGCTGCAGGTAGCCACCTCTACCCCGTCCTGGGCGCAAAACTTAACCTTACAACGCCAACTCATTCTCAGAAAACTCAACAGCCGCCTGCATCCCCCCCTCAGCGACATTCGCTTTAGCCCCGGCGCTTGGCACGAGGGATCCAACCCGGTCGCTCCCCACCCTGATGCGGAGTTGACCAGCAAGTTTTATGGCCCCCCCCGCCTCGCTGCCCAAGATGGACAACGCCCTGGATCTTGCCGCAACGCTCCCCCCAAACAGCCCATCTCGGATCCGAAAGTGGCTTTCGAGCGCTGGGCGAGAGTGGTCAAACAACGGCAGACCCAGCAAAACCTACTCCCTTGCCCCACCTGTGGCTGCCCTACCCCTGCCGCCGAACTGGAGCGTTGGTTTGTCTGCGGGTTTTGCCATCGCCAGTCCTTGCGCCTGCGCAGCTAACTCAGAGAACTCAAATTAGGGCTGTTTCCAACGGCAACGAAACGACTCGTTAGGCCGATCCCCAGCTCCCCTCTCCCTCTGGGAGAGGGGCTGGGGGTGAGGGCAACTCCCTCTGGGAGAGGGGCCGGGGGTGGTCGCGTGAGCGGCGCGGAGCGCTTGGGCACCTCTGGGAGAGGGGCTGGGGGTGAGGGCAGCGGCCCAGATTCTCCAATGAAGGCAACTGCGAACCCTCAATCGTTCATGGCATGGTAGGTGGCCACCGCCGACGGCGATACGCGGTTCAAGTAACGGAAGATCCAGTACTTAAAGAGCGTATCCAGAAAAACGGGAAAAGTGGCAATAAAGCCGTAGATGAAATTGCGGTTTTCGGGCAGGCCCAGGTGGGCAGCTAAGCTACCCAGAAGCACCTCCCAACCGTGGGGTGAGTGATAACCCACAAAGACATCGGTAAAAAGAATAATAATGAAAGCCTTAGCACTGTCACTGAGGCCATAGATCAGGCGATCCAAAAAAGACTTAAGAACCTCAATTTCTTCGCGCCCGATAAAGATCAGCCAACCAAATACCGCCAGCGATAGCAAGTCGGCAAAGACGTTCTTCAGGCCTTCCAAATTCTTGCGACCGTATTTTTGCAGCAACTCCTCGGCCTTCCTGGACAGTTGGTCTTCTGATTCTAGGTTGGGCTCTGAAGATTGGTGGTGTAAAGCCTGCTCAAACTCTATTTTTTCCTTGAAAAACTCAAACTCGGAGAGAGCTTTCTCTTGAAATTCGTAGCTTAGGGCTACGAGGGTGGGTTCCTGCGGCTGCAGGCGATCCACCAACGGTCCGAACAGGAATTGTTTCGAGAAAATCTGGACAAGCAGCGGCAAAATGGCCAACAACAACAAAAACCGAACTGAGACCAGCGTGCGCGTGCGAGACTCACGGTACTCCTCGATCAGCTCCTCTTCTGCTTGCGAACTCAGCTCACGGCGGATCTGGTTGGCCGTGCGCAGAATAGAGCGGGGCAAGATGGCGGCTTTAGAGGCAGCCGGAGCAGCGCTGCTGTCGGCGTTGGTCTTAACAGGACTCGGCTTGGCAGGCTCTTCAGAAGCAGGGGGACGGGTTGAGATCAGTGGTTCAGGCTGGTGGGGAAGCTTGGGTGGGGCGGCAGGGCGCTTGTATCGCGAGGTCACCTGATCGATAAACTCCAGCTTTTCCAAAATCGAGGGATCCGGACTTTGCCGGCCATTTGCAGCATCTTGGTCCTTGTTCTCGGAAGAGCCGACCTCGGCAGCGGGATCTTTTTGAGCGCTTGGATCTTTGCCGGGATCTTTATCGGCAGAGAAGCGAGGGCCACTGCCATTTTGCGCGGGATCCGGCAGGCGAGAAAAGACGCTGCTGGCCCTGAACTCCGCTAAACTAAGATCGATCTGGCGCAATTCCTGGCGCAATTGGATCTGAAAGTAGCGGCTGGTGTTTTGGCCGTGGGTTCCGTTGTTGCCGATGGGCTCTCCCTGAAAGTAGCGGTCTTCGATGGCTTTAATGCGCAGGGCAGCATCATAAGCTCGATCAAGGGAACGTAGGGGAGTATTCGAGATCCAGTGCCCAATTCTGCTCAATATGGATTCCCCCATTGCTTCTTTCCTGCGGTGCTTCTTTGTGGGGCCGATCCACCCAGTTCATTGATAGCCAACTATTGTAACAATCTCCAGGGGGGCGGGGTGACCCACCTTCTGGAAACTTGAGGGCCATTGGCGTTGCCTCAGGATCCCTTGAAGCGCTTGAGGGCAAAAGCGCAGATCTGCAGCAGCCGCAGCCCATCCCGCACGTGTTGGATGTTGGAGCGGCCATAGGTTCTGGGAAAATAGCGCACGGGGATGTCCAGGATCTTGAGGGTGCGCTTGGCCGCCCCCAGCAACAGGTCGAAATCCCCAAACGGGTCAAAATCCCCCCACTCTTGCCGCAGCTTGACAATCTGCCAATAGTCCTCTCGCCACAGGGCCTTGGTGCCGCAGAGGGAATCTTTGATGCGGATGCCGAGAATGTGGGAGAGGAGAGCGGCAAAAAAACGATTGGCCCACTGGTTAAGGCGCGGCATTGCTTCTGGTTTCAGGGGATAGACCAGGCGGCAGCCGTTGGCAAAGTCGCACCGCCCAGAGGCCACCGCCCGGAAAAACTTGGGGAGGTCTTCCGCCTGGACGGTCAAGTCGGCGTCGAGAATGATCAGTACATCGCCACTGGCTGCGGCAAACCCCTTGCGCACTGCATCTCCCTTGCCCTTGCCCTCTTGCTGGAGAGCTTGGATAGTGCGGATCCCCTGGTATTCGGCCTGAACCCGCTGGATCTCGGCCCAAGTGTCGTCGCTGGAATGCCCCTCCACAAAAATGATCTCAGTTCGGGATCCCATCTCGGGCAACTGCTCCACACAGCGGCGGATGTTGCCCGCCTCGTTGCGGGCCGGGATCACCACCGTGCAAGAAGGTTGCTCCTCAGGGGGGGGATCCCAGGCGGGATCGGGCTGGAGGCGGGCAATCGTATATTCGGTCAGGCAGAGGGCGTTGATCCCAGGCAAGGGGGCAATGAAGTGGTTGATCAACGTCGAGAGCAATGGGATCCGCCGCGGCAGCAACAGCCGCTTGCCCTGCTGAATGACCTCGTACCCCGCCAGGTGCAGCAGATTGGCCACATCACCAGCCGAGAGCCAGTTGGCTGCCGGCAGAGGCATGCGCTGCTTGAGGACAGTCGCCAGGCCCAGCAGCGGCTCCCAGAGGGGGTTGTGGTGGGAGAGGATCAGCCGGGTACGCGGCGTACAAAAACGGCGCAACTGCTGGAGAACCTGCTGAATATCGGCCAGGTAGCCCAGGGTATTGACGAGCAAAATAACATCAAAAGGCCCCGCCAAGACCGGATCCCTTTCGTCTAGCCGGTGGGCATCCTGCACCCGGAAGTGGAGATGGGGAAACTGAAACTGAGCTTGGGCAACGATCTCCGCGTCCCAGTCGATCCCCACGCCAAAACCGGGCTGCAAAGCGTTGAGCAGGGATCCGGTGCCGGAGCCGATTTCGAGAATGCGCAGTCCTGGAGGAACGAAGAAGCGGTGCAGCCGCTCTAGATCCTCGTGGTAGTAGCGGTTTTTTTGCCGCCAGTAGTGCAGAGGGTGGGTCAACGCTCCCAGGATGTCGCCAGATCAGCTTTTGATCATAAGGGGTTGTGAGCGATCCGCAGACAAGCCCTGGCAAGCAGGAGACTCAGCGACGACGCACCCTATCTCTTTGGCTGACGAAGACGATGGCGCCGAAGAGAAGCCCTAGCACCACTGCGCCGTACACCAAGCTCCAGAGAAAGTTAGCAAGTGAGGGAGTCATAAAAAGAGTTTCCTCCTCCTGCGACTATCGACTACCCAACTATTTCCCGATTATACCGGTCTTTGTCGCTCAACCCAGAGACAGACCCATTGCCAACTATTTGGCCTGGTACTCTAGGGGCACCTCCTCTAGGGTTTGGCTGGTGCCGGCAAAGGGGTTGTCTGGGGTTAAAAAGAGCATACAGTGGCATTCTTTTCGCTCCCGCATGGGTACACAGGGACAATTCCAATAGCCGGCTTTTGCTTCTGCCTCTTTGTCTTCATAAAAACGACAGGGACATAGCGGGGCGCCCAATTGCTCTTTGTGTAGAGCCAAGCCCTCGATCACCGCGGTCGTAATCGAAGGATCGGAGCAGAAAAAAGTGTCAGTGCGTTTGGCGTAGGTTTCTGCGAAGTGCCGCATCACCTCAAAGCTTTTCTGCGAGGACTTGTTATAACCACGACTTTCCATGACGATTCTCGGAAGGGAACTGACCGGCTGTTGCTAACAATGAGGCTCACAGCTTCTTCCGGCGACACTTTCTGAAGTCAATACAGATGTGCGCATACCGGGATCTGATCCTGCAGACCGCCCACAAAGTCGGACAAAGCTGCATCTCGCTCTTCGTTGTACTGCAAACTCTCAGATAAGCCAAAGAATAATAGCCTTGCTGTTACACAAGGCAACATTTAGACTGGGCAAGAGCCCCCCTTGAAGTACTCTCCAGGATAACACTTGCCGGGATCCTTGCCCCTCAGGGCACCACCAGCACCGGGCAAGGGGCGAGGTCGATCACCCGGTGGCTGACGGAGTTGTTCCGCCCCTCCGCAGACAAGCTGAGGCCACGGGATCCCATCACGATCAGGCTGATCTCCAGCTCGTCTGCCACATCGCAGATCACAAAGGGCACTTTTCCCTCGCGATACTCGCTCTTGACGCTGCTGATGCCAATTTGCTGTAGGCCCAGCTCCGTCTGTTTGAGCAGGTTCTGGATGTTCTGCCGGGCTTGTTCTGCCCGCTCCGCGTCCAGCTCCGCAGCATCCAGAACCGAGAGCAGGTACACCTGACTTTTGTAGCGCTGCGCTATGTCTGCCACTAAGGGCAAGGCGTGGCTGGTCTCACGCGAGTTGTCGATGGGAAAGAGCAGTTTGTCGAACATAGTCGCGGATCCCACAGTCAAGCCCATTCCCTATCCAAGTCGGGGGGCCGGCCTCATTCTATCAATTTTACCGGCAGCTCAATGGCCTCCTTCCACCCCTGCCCGTTTTTCTGTTGTGAGGGGCTCGACCTGGGCGGCAAACGGAGCTCCTCCAGTGTTTGAATGAGCGGCCATGTCCATCATCCCGCGAAGATCCAGCCGCCTTAGGCCATGCTGGGCTGAAGTTTGCGCAGTTCCTGCCAAAAATCCATGATTTTCAGATTGACCAAACTTGGAAAAGAATAGTGAAAAAAGTGTCGCCCTCCAGGGCAAAGCCACATTTGATCCCCCGGCTTTAAGTGGTTTTTCCACTTCTCGAGCGCAGCAGGATCCACAATGGGGTCATCCTTGCTGGCGCAAACCAACATCGGCACCGAAACTTTCCGAGCTGGAATCGCTATCACCTGAAATAGGGAGTGAGGTATGGGGGAAGTATCTAAGTCTTTAGCCAGAGCATAGGAGAGTGAGCGCGCTCGCCACTGTTCTGAAGTGGGCAGAAGGCTCTGGGCTATACGCACCAGGAGCTGTTCTCGGCTACAGAAAAACATTTTTCGTTGCAGGTAGAAATGGGCGTGCCAGGTAGCGGCAGGCTGATCGGACACTGCCAGCAGGGTCAGAGACCGTACCCGTTGGGGATAGTGGCACGCGAAAAGATAGGCGACCACCCCGCTCAAGCCATGGCCGATGAGGTGCACCGGTCGATCCCAAGCCTTCAGGTATTCGTATAGTAGCGTCACGACTGTCTCTAAACTACAGGGCTCATCCTGGGTTTGGTGATACTCCCAGTAGGCCACACGGAAACATTTTCCCAGGGATCCCAGCAAAGGCCGGTCGAAAAGCTTGAGACTGGGAGAAACACCCAAATAAAGTGCCTCAAAAGAGAGCGCGGAAGCGGAACCTAAACTCATTTTGGCCGTCCCATTTCGACTGTCGAAAGATTGAAGCCGGTGGCTGACAAAAGCTTCACAAACAAGAGTTCTAGAAATCGGCAGAACTATCCAAACCGGGCAGATCGGGACAGAGAGGAGGGGATGAGGATCTCCCCTCCCCTGCTTTGAGAAGCCTCAACCCTGCTTTACAGCCCCGGCAAAATCTGGGCTACCACATCGCCGCTGCTCAAGAGCATGTAGGCAAACAGGGCACCGCCAACACCGCCCACCAGAAACCCTCCGGCCAACTGGCTCCAACCGGCGCGGGTGCGCAAGTTTTCGGGCAAGTCCTCCGAGCTTGCCGGCAGGCGCACCGGCTGAGGGGATCCCTGCGATTCCGCCATCAGTTGCACCCCTGGCGTCGGATAGGCCACCTCGCCGTAGGGGGTATTGACCACCGCCACCAGCCGCGAGCGCGGAAAGGACACCCGTCCGTAAACGGAGAGACAAACCGTCAGGATCAGCACCAGGCCGATGGTCGCCAGCGTCCCTGCTGTCAGGGCCTGCTCCGAATCCCGCAGCGGACTTAGCTTGTAAAACGGCCCCACCAGAAAGTACCCATGGGCCATGCCAATCTCCAAGCCACGCAGAAAGGGCGACAAGCCCTCCCGGTAGATGGGCAGGTTTTGCAGCAGCAGCAGGGTGAGATCCCCCTGGTTTACCGGCGTCTCCAAGTTGCCCACCTGCGGATCTGTGGCTCGCACCCAGCCCCCGCGCTGGAAGTCAAAGCCGTTGGCTGCCGCCCGCGCCCGGATGGCATGCCAGATGTGCCCTGCCAAAAACAGGATCCCCAAGACAAAGTGGGCTGTGGCCAACCAGGTGCGGCTGCTCACCACACCCATCTCGTCGGCAGCCAGCCCCAGCGGCCCGTAGAAAGCCACCGGATAGGCAATCTCGTTGACGCTGACAAAATAGGCCGCCAAGATGCCCATGTAGGCCAGGGCCCCCAGGCTGTAGGAGAGGTAGGCTTCGCCCGAGTAGATCAGGATCTGCTTGGCCCAGGCAAAGGGCCGTGTGGCTATGTGCCACCATCCCCCCAAGACGCAAAGCAGGCCAACGTAGATGTGCCCTCCCACCAGATCTTCTAGGTTATCCACAGCAGCCATGCCCTGCTGGCCCATCAGCGGCGTCAGGTAGGCGAAGATCCGCAGCGGATTGAGGGTGGGATCCGTTACCACCCGTACGCGGCCCAGGTGAGCATCGTACAGCCCTCCCCAGAAGAGCGCTTTGGCCACCAGCAACCAAGCCCCCAGCCCCAACAGCAGCAGGTGGATCCCCAGGATGGTGGTCATCTTGTCGTCGTCTTCCCAGTCGTAGCCGAAAAACTGGGCCAAGGTTTCTCCTTTGGGCAGCACCTCCGGCCCCAAAAGGGCATGGAAGATCCCTCCTGCCCCCAGCACCGCCGAGGCAATCAGGTGCAGAACGCCCACCACAAAAAAGGGATAGGGATCCGTGGCCACCCCCTCTGCATTAACGCCGATACCCAACGTGGCCAAATGGGGCAGCAAGATCAGCCCTTGGCTGCCCATGGGCTGAGCCGGATCCCAGTGGGCCACCTCAAACAGGGTCATGCCGCCGGCCCACAGCATGATCAACCCCGCATGGGCCACGTGGGCCCCCAGCAGCTTTCCGGACAGATTCACCAAGCGAGCATTGCCTGCCAACCAACTGACCTGAGGGGATCCCTCGGCAGAGGTAGGTGATGAAGATAGAACTGCGCCAGTCATGACAAACTCCCACAGTATCCACAACAAGTTAAGAAGCCGGGTTTGAGATTACAGATTGAAGAGTGTTTTGAGTTTGGCCGTCCACTCTTTAATTCGTTTTTCCGTCAGCTCCGGCTGATTGTCTTCATCCAGGGCAAGGCCGACAAACTCGCCGTTAACCACTCCCTTGGACTCATTGAACTCGTAGCCCTCTGTGGGCCAGGAGCCGACGTTTTTGCCGCCACGCTCGGCGATTTTTTGGGCCAGGATCCCCATGGCATCTTGAAAGTTGTCGGGATAGCCTAACTGATCCCCAACTCCAAAGTAGGCCACCGTCTTACCGGAAAAATCGATTTCATCCAAATTGGGAAAAAACCCATCCCAATCGGCCTGCAGCTCCCCAATGTTCCAGGTTGGACAGCCGATAATTAAGTAGTCGTACTTCTCAAAGTCCTCAATACTGGCTTCGGCAATGTCGATCAAATCCACCTTGTCTTCGCCCAGCTCTTTTTGAATCATCTCAGCAGCTCTTTCGGTATTTCCGGTTTGAGTGCCGAAAAATAGACCTATTTTTGCCATTGCTCCTACCTCGAAACTGCAAGTGCAAAGCCCAAAATTAGATGGCCAGATTGTCGTTAGACCTGCTGCGCAGCAAGCTCTACTCTGCCAGTACGGAAATTGAATCCTCGTGCTTTTAGGGCATGGAAAAGGTGACCCTGAAGGAAGAAAAAGGCCAGCCAAAAGTGGGCATTGGCCAGCCAAACCCTAGATGTGAGAGCCCCCCCTTGCTCAAAAAAGGGATAGCGATCCAAGCCCACCCGCAGCAGCGGCCCATAGAAAACTTCGGGATAGACGACGGGATTGACGGCAACCCAATAGGCGGCAATAAACCCCATCAAGGCCAAAGCTCCCAAGCTGTAGGAAAGATAAGCTTCCCCAGACCAGACAAAAATCCGTTCTGCCCAGGCAAAAGGCTTGGTCACGATATGCCAAATCCCACCTGCCACCAGGAGCAGGCCCAGCCAGAGGTGGCCGCCCACCACGTCTTCCAAAGTGTCCACCCCGGCTATCCAATGGCGACCTTCCGTGCCCAGCAGGTGGCCAAAGGGGTTCCAGTTGGGAGCCACTAGGCGCACTTCTCCCGCCACCGGGTCGAACAACCCGCCAAACACCATTGCCTTGAGCACCAAAAGCCAGGCTCCCAGGCCCAGCAGCACTAGGTGGATCCCTAGGATGGTGGTCATTTTGTCTTTGTCTTGCCAGTCGTAGCTAAACAGGGGAAAAGCTTTGGGATCCAGCACCGCCGGCCCGCGCAGGGCATGAAAAATGCCCCCAAACCCCAAAAAGGCAGAGCTGATGAGGTGGATCGCTCCCACCGCAAAGTAGATATCCGTATCCAAAACTTCCCCGCCGGATCCCACCCCCAGCCCCAAGCTGGCCAGGTGGGGCAAGAGAATGAGCCCCTGCTCATACATCGGTCGGCTGGGGTCAAACTTAGCCAACTCGATCAGGGTCATCGCCCCTGCCCAGAGAACGATCAGCCCGGCATGGGCCACATGCGCCCCCAGCAGCCGGCCAGAAAGAACGGTCAAACGGGCGTTGCCCGCCCACCAGGGGATCTGTTGTTGCGAGCTAGATCCCCCTTCTTGCTTCGGTATCGTCGCTGTCATCTCCGCTCCTCTTGCGTTTCTAAACAAGATTGCTTGGGAAAAGGCCAGAGACTTTGCCCCAGGCCCGCCTCTGGCCGCACGGACACATCCTTTCGAGACACACAACCAACTATTGAGAGTAAGTCTCAATAGCAAGCTGTGACTCACTCTAGGCTTCTTGAGAGAAGATATCAATATACCTGGGGTTAAATTTTGTTAAAATCCAGGTTAACTTCGCCTTCCACAGCTTTTGTGCGCGGCAGTTGTCCCTGAAGGGTTGGGCCTAAGCGAGGGATCCCGTGGCAACCGGTGATAAAAATCTCTCTTTTCTTAAGATTGAGTCTCAATAGCTAGGTTACAATCAAGCCAAAGTTGGCCAAGCCGAGGGGTAAGGAGCCCAGAGGAGATGTCGAGATATCTGAAGCTGTGGACGGGGATAGGGCTTTATGTTCTGGTTAGCGGGGCTGCTTGCGGGGAAAGCCAAAAGGATCCACCGGCCCTGAGCCAGGCCTCGCCCCAGCAGGCGGCTCAAATGAACCCAGAGTGTCGGCCCATCCCGGTGGATGGCGGCGGCGAGGGTGGGGAAGGGGGAGAAGAAGGAGCGGGCTCTGGCCGGCCAGCCGTTGTGCTCTCTCCTGAGCAGCGGTTTCAGGATCGGCAGATTTTGATCGACTTTGCCGATCAGGTGGTGATCCCTGCCTATGAGCAGTTGGCCGCCGATACCCAGGCCCTGTCTCAAGCCATCCAGGCCTTCGTGCAAGATCCCAATTCCCAGACTTTGCAAGCGGCTCGCCAGGCTTGGTCTGTTGCCCGTCTAACGTGGGAGGAGAGCGAGGCTTTTGCCTTCGGGCCGGCGGCCTCCTTGGGGCTAGATGCGGATTTGGACGAATGGCCCCTGAACGAGGTGGAGGTGCTGGAAGTTCTCAACAGCGGCGATCCCCTCACTCCAGAGACCGTGGCCGAGTTGGAAAGCGGGCAAAAGGGATTTCATGCCGTGGCCTTCCTGCTCTTTGGCGTGGATAACAATAAGTCCTTGCAAGACTTTACCGAGCGGGATCGGGAGTACTTGGCTGCCCTTGGCCCGGTTTTGGCGGATACGGCGGAAAAGCTACTCAAGAGCTGGACAGAGGGCGTGCAAGGGCTGCCTGCTTTTCGCGAAGAATGGGTGAAAGCCGGGGAGGGCAGCAAGAGCTACCTGACGCTGCAAGCTGCTGCTGAAGAAATAGCCCAAGGTATTCTCAGCATGTTGGACGAGCTGGGCAAGGTCAAAATTGGCGAAGCCTTCGCCCGGCAAAATCCCTTTCTCTTGGAAAGCCGCTTTGCCCACCATTCGCTGCCGGAGTTTCAGGCCAACCTGCGCAGCGTCCAATATGCTTACTTGGGTGGATTTAGGGATAGAAAAGGTCGCGGCCTCAGCCAATTTGTCCGGGACATCAACCCCAATTTGGATAGTCAAATTCAGTCGGAGTTACAAGCAGCAGCGGCGGCTCTCCAGGGGATCCCTGACCCTATCGAAAAAAGCCTTTGCGATGCCAATGCCCGTGGATCTATTACCGCCGCTATGGAAAAAATTGAAGACGCTTTCGATAACTTTGCTCAGGAAGTTGTGCCGCTTCTGCAGCAGTAAGAAAGTCCGAAAAGAGTTGAGTTGCCGCTATTTTGATAGCCTATGCGTCGTCTTCTCCAGATGTTCATGCTGGGATTGGCCTCTCTTTGGGCAGCGAGCTTTCTGGCTTTTTCCGCCGGCCTAGATGGATCCCAGCCATTGCCCCCGCGAGCGGGTGGCGAAACAACCCTTTGGAACCGCACCTCAACAGCCTACGAGCAGCCGGCCCCCAATTTGGATCCCCGCTGGGCCAGGCTGCATGCCCTGGGGGACATTGCCTTTGAGGCCAACTTTGTAGCGGCTCCAGCGCCTGTTAACCCCGGCCTTGGACCTCTGTTCAACAACAACTCCTGCGCCGGTTGTCATGTCAAAAACGGCCGCGGTCTACCCGAGAAAGGACAGCGGGTGGTTAGGGTGAGCCAGGTTGGATCCCTGGATAGAAGTGGGGATCCCCGGCCTTTTGGATGGGAGGCCATGGCTCCTTATGGCAACACTCCCCCTGTGCCCGGCATCGGCACGCAGATTCAAGAAAAGGCCGTTCGAGGCTATCGGCCAGAGGCCAAGGTGGAGTTGCACTGGGTAGAGCAGACCGGACAGTACGCCGACGGAACCGCCTACAGGCTTCGTTCTCCTGTTGTGAAGCTGTTGACTCTGGAGGGATCGCCGATTGAGCCTGTCCTCATCTCCCTGCGGATCCCCCAGCCGGTGTTTGGAGCGGGCCTACTGGAAGCAGTTCCCGAGTCTGCAATCCTAGAAGCAGCCGATCCCGACGACACTGATGGGGATGGCATCTCTGGCCGCCCCAACTCTGTTTGGGATCAAGAGCAGCAGCGTCTGGTGCTGGGACGGTTTGGTTGGAAAGCCAATACCCCCAACCTCAGGCAACAAACTGCGGCCGCCTACGCCAACGACATGGGTGTCACGAATCCTCTTTTTCCGGCCGCCGATGGCAGCCAAGATATCGACGAGGACACTCTCCAAGCGACAACCGTTTACGTGCAAACCCTGGCTGTGCCTGGCCGCGTCCTTTGGCAGGATCCCCAAGTTCAGCGAGGTGAAAAGCTCTTCGTCCAAGCCCAATGCGCCAAGTGTCACCGACCAGAGCTGCACACCGGCATTCATGAGATCGCTGCCCTGGCCAACCAAGTCATCCACCCCTACACCGATTTGCTGTTGCATGACATGGGCGAAGGACTGGCAGATGGCCGCCCTGACTTTGAGGCTACGGGCCGAGAATGGCGCACCCCCCCTTTGTGGGGCATCGGCTTGTCGCAGACAGTTCTGCCCTACTCCGGCTATTTGCACGATGGCCGCGCTCTCAGCCTCGAGGAGGCCATTCTCTGGCATGGGGGAGAAGCTGAACGCTCCCGCGAGATCTTTAAAAATATGGCTGCTGAAGACAGAGAAGCCCTGCTCTATTTTCTTCGATCCCTCTAGAGCTCCGCCCATTTCCGCAGCAGGTTCGCGTAAACTTTGGAGACCAAATCAAAGTGGCGTGTCTTGCCCGATTCCTGAAACATCTGCAGCCGCACAGTCTCTAAATCAAAGAGGATCTCGCGTTCTTGCGGATCCCTAATTAGGCTTTGAACCCAACTGACGACAGCATAGCGGATCCCGCGGGTTACAGGCTCAACTTGGTGCAAGGTCGAAGCAGGATAGAGAATCAAGGCGCCCGCCGGCAGCTTGTAGGCTCGTTCTCCTTCGCTACTCTCAATTTTTAGCGCACCACCGTCATAGTCTTCGGGGGCACTCAGAAATAGGGTAAAGGAAATATCTGTACGCATAAGCTGACGCTGATCAACCATAAGCGCATCGTCGGTATGAGTGCCGTAAGACATGCCCGCTTCGTAGCGGCTAATCAAAATAGAATGAATGAGCTTGGGCCGAGCAGCCATCTGAAACAGCAAATTGCGCTCTAGAGCTGCAAAGACAATCTCCTGAATCTTCTGGTGCTGGAGGGATCCCTTGGGAATCTGCCTATTATTTTTGACAAGCCTGGCATTCCAGCCAGCCGTCAGGGCACCATCTACAAATTCAGCATCGGATATAATGGCCAAGGTTTGTTGCAATTCTGCTAAACTGAGAACATCGCCAATACACAAGATCATTGTCAACCTCTAAAGATCAAAACATGCAACACCTTCTACACTAGCAAAACAAGGCCTATGGAAATCATACCTGTTTCAAGCGCTCCTTGAAAACCTCAAGTATCTGGCAGAGAAAGTAGAAACCCTTGGTGTTCCTTTGCCCTATGCAGCCACCTTCAGGTATTCGACAAAGAGAGCTTTGCAAGCTACTGGGCCTAGACTATAAAACCGTGGCCGAAGAAGCAAGGCACCTGGGACTGAGCACGCATGCCTACTTACAGCAAAAAACAGGCTGGATTTTGAGGAATGAGCTCTACTATCCCCCCGGCACTGCCTTTGGCGAGTCAGCAGGATCGTCTCCTACCTCCTCAGAAAAGCTACCCTCCAGCAGCAGAACCAATTCTAGGAAAAGGAAGGATATCCTCTCACTGCTGTTGTTGCTTGTTGTCCTGGTAGCTGCTATCTTGCTGGCCCGTCGCTTAGATCCAGACACAACTCGAGAATTTATAGCAAAACTAGGCCCATGGGCACCCCTTGCTCTGATCGGATTACGCTCCTTGAGTATTATTATTCCTGCCATACCTAGCACTGTTTACTCCATCCTGGCAGGAGCACTCTTTGGATTTGGGGCAGGAATCCTTTACATTGCAATTGCCGATTTTACCTCTTGTACACTTAACTTTTACCTGGCCAGAAAGTTTGGTAGAGGCCTAGTACAGCGAATGGTTGGGCGACAATGGATGTATAAAGTCGATGCCCTTTCAGCCAACTATCTGGAAAACAATATTTTCCTTACGGCCGGGTTTTTAATGACGGGCCTATTCGACTTTGTCGCCTACGCTGCCGGCCTAACCCAAATGAAATGGCAGAACTTTCTTCTCGCGCTAGCTTTGGGCATTGCCATCTCTACACCCCCAGTAGTAGCTCTAGGGGCAGGGATCCTGGAGCAGGGAAGGTGGCTGCTGGGCTTTGCTCTGCTGGGAATGTTTGCTTTAGCGATGTTAACCGGCTGGCTGAGTAAAAGGCGGCGTTCTTAACTTGCCTTTGATAAGGTCAGAACAAAAGCAAGATCGGCAGTGGCTTTTAACTCATGGGGAACATTTGCCGGAATTAGGACAAATACGCCCGGAGATAGAGAGATCTTTTCTCCTGCAAGGGTTAAGACCCCGGTTCCTTCAATGACGTGGAGAGTGGCGTCCCTTGTGGAGGTATGCTCGGAAATACTTGTACTCCCTGCCATACAGAAAAGAGTATATTGGCAGATTTCAGTTTTCCAGATGATCTTGCTACGGATTCCTCCTGCCGAATAGGCAATGTGATCTTTGAGCTGCAAAAAAGGTGACTCAGGGGAGACGAGGGACATCATTGAGCCTCCTTCTCAGCAACCAGTACCATGTAGCCCAGGTTATTTCGATATCGGCTAAAGATTTGCCTCATAGCTGAGATCCGCTGGCGGATTACAGGACGTGTAAGTACATTCCAAATTATAGTCAAGAGCGTCGGCAATCCTTCCTCTGTAGCAATGGCAACAGGATTGAGCAAAGTTAAGGGGCCGGTGTCGTAGTCGACAACCGTAAGATTTGCTTGCTGAACAGTTGAAAGCCAGCCGTCAGTAGATAAAGGATTGGCATTGACACGAATTACGGAGGATAACTCCTTGCGGATGATGTCAGCGTTGGATCCCTTAACCCGCAGCTCGTGGCTGAGAAACTTACCCCCTGGCTTGAGGCAATTGTAAATCTCGGACAAAATTTTAGATTTTCCTGCATCGGACTGCATTGTTAAAATAGCTTCCGCCAAGACATAGTCAAATTTCTTATCAACTTGATCTAGGTGAAAGATATCGCCCTCGAGGATCTCAACTTGGCCAGCTAGCCCTGCTGCAGAAACATTAGCGCGAGCACGAGCAATGTTATCTGGATTTTTCTCAATGCCGGTAACATACACGCCATAGCGTTTTGCCAATCTAATGGCTGTGTAGCCAAGGCCCGAAGCAAGCTCTAGCACTGTTTCTCCTCGACGGAACTCGGCAAACTTGAAGAGCCGTTCGGTGGCGCCAAAGCCCCCCGGTCGAAGTGCCTTTTTACCTGCCGCAGCCAGTACTTGGTGTCCAGGTACATTTTTTAAGTCCAGCTTAGTCATAGATAACTCTAAAAAAGATACCCTGTGGCCATCTGTTTTGAGCTTGGCTGTGAGCACCTCATCACCTTCTATTATAAGAGATGCTCACAGCCGCAAAGAGAAAACTTATTTTCCCAGCTATTCGAAAAATCGAATATTTGAGAAGAGGAAAAGCTGAGGCGATGCACTTTTTTTGCCATCCTGCTCTTCCCAAATTCTTCTCTCAACTAGAATCCAATACCGACCTATTTTTTGATAACGATCTTCATAGATCATCTTTGCTTGAGTTTTTTCTTCGGTTCCTGGGCTACAATACTCAGCAGTGTAGTGAGTGGGTAGGTAGCCCTCACCTGTATCGTAAAACTCTTGAACTGAGACTGTAATTGTCCGATTGGCAAGATGGCGATGCACCCTTTGAATGTGCTTGCCCTGAACCCAGTACCTATCGGTAGAAGATAAGCCCGAAACAAGAACTTCAGTGATGTCTGAATTTTGTGGCTCTCCATAGACAAAGGTGTGGCCACCGTGTTCTTCGTCGAAGGAATGACGAACGCGATGCACCATGATTTCCCACATCTGTTCCCTTATTTTCTGGCGGATCTCCTCGTCCTCGACGCCGGCAACATCAATCTTCATGTTGCAGTCAATACTCACAACTCCTGAGAAGGAGAGGCTGCTGTCACCTTCTTTGGGAAAGTAGGCTATCTCAGCTCGGTAGCCAGGAAAGTCCTCATCCCAGGTGTAGCGATTCTCAAAGGCCTCTCTAAACAGCTCTTGGGCCGGAGCTTGCTGTGCTGCCATAATCTCCTCCTTAATGAGAAATTTTATTATTTAAATCCTAGTAGAGGCTGATGACTGGGCTTGGGATTTTAAGGTTTCCTTTAACTGTCCACCCACTCAGCAAAATCCCATCTCTTTTTCTCGGAGCTCTTGGCGGTTGCCAACGGGTAGGGGGGCGGAACACCAATCCTTCCCTTTGCCTGAGAGGGCCCTTGAAGTTAATGAAAATTATTAGCAAGGCGCTGTCCACCGGCAACAGAGAGAGAGCTAAGCTAAAGCTCGACGCTGTTGGCCTTTCGGCGACAGGCTGGCAGGAAGAGGGTCTGCTTTCTCAACTCACTCCATGTCCAAAATCCAGCCCCTGAACCCAGAGCGGATCGCCCAAATGGCGGCGGGAGAGGTGATCGACTCGCTGGGGGCTGCTCTGCGGGAATTGCTGGAAAATGCCCTCGATGCTCAGGCCACCCGCATTCAGGTGGAGATTTGGCCCAGTCGCTGGCAGGTGCGGGTGGCCGATAATGGGCAAGGGATCCCAGGTTCGGAGCTGGAGCAGGTGGCTCGCCGCCACACCACCAGCAAGTTGGACGGTTGCAGCCTGGGATTTCGTGGGGAAGCGCTGCACAGCCTGGCCCGCTTGGGATCCTTGACCATTCAGACCCGCCATGCTGACGATGCCCACGGCTGGCTGGCCGCCTACAACCGACAGGGGGAGCTGGCCCACCAGCAGCCGGCGGCCACTGCCTTGGGAACGGTGGTGACGGTGGCGGATTTGTTTGCCGACTGGCCTCTGCGCCGTCGAGGTGTGCCCCCTATTGCCCCGCTTCTAACCCTGGTGCAGAATGCGGCTTTGGCCCATCCTTGGGTCAGTTGGCAGGTGCATCGGGAGGGACAACTGCTGCTCAGCCTCTGGCCGGGAACATCTCTGCAAGATCTGCTGCTGCAGGTGTTGCCGCAGTTGGATCTTTCGGATCTGCGCTATCAGCGGATCCAGGAGGGGGATAGCGATTGGGAAGTGGTGCTGGGCCTACCGGATCGTCTGCATCGCCCCCGCCCCGATTGGATCCGCCTGGCCGTCAACGGGCGATTTGTGCAGATGCCAGACTGGCAACGGGTGATCCAGTCAGTCTTTCAGCACGCCTTGCCCCGCCACCGCCATCCTCTAGTGGTGGTACATCTGCGCCTGCCACCTGAGCAGGTGGACTGGAATCGCCATCCTGCCAAGAGTGAGCTCTATCTACGGGATCCGGAGATCCGACAGGAGCAGTTGCGCCAACACCTACACGCTCTTCTGCAATCGGGATCCGGGCAAGCCAGCCGCCGCTCTGTGCATCTCATCCGCGCCAGCGAGGCCAAGTCGATCTACAGGGTTTCCTCCCTGCAAAGTCCGGCTCTCCCCGCTGCCGGTTGCTCCCTGCCGCCTCTGAAGGCCCTGGCCCAACTGCACCGGATTTACATTTTGGCGGAACACCCTCAGGGGCTGTGGCTGGTGGAGCAGCACCTGGCCCACGAGCGGGTGCGCTACGAGTACATCCAACAGCATTGGCAGCCGGTGGAGCTGGAGACGCCGGTCATGCTGGAGGGATTATCCTCCCAAGCAATGGAGCAATTGGGTCTGGAGCTGGAGCCCTTTGGCCCCAACACCTATCTGGTGCGCCGCGTGCCTCTGGCCCTGTGGTCGGAAGACCCCAAGGAGATTCAGGGATCCCTGCGAGAATTGAGCCGCTGTGCTGACCTCGAATCAGCTCAAGTGGCGGTGGCCTGTCGCGGCGCCCTGCGCAACGGGATCCCTCTGACCCTGGAGCAGATGCAACAGTTGCTGGAGGCCTGGCAGCGCACCGCCAATCCCCACACCTGCCCTCATGGCCGGCCAGTGTATCTGGCTCTGGCCGAAAAAGATCTGGCCCGTTACTTTCGTCGCCGCTGGGGGATCTGCGACCGGCCCATCTCCGACTCCAAGATGGGATCTATTTGGGAGCTGGAGCCGCTGGGGGATAGGTTTGCCGCCCAAGTGCGGCGCTCGAGCAGCGCTTCTGCCTCGGAGCCCAGGGACGAGACCCGCTCCGCCCCACTATAATCGGGGATGTCCAACTGCTGACCCCCCCATGGCCTCTTATCTCAAACTCAAAGCCCAAGAAGAGACCTGGCTGCAGCGCCATGCCCGTCTGATCTTGGCGATCTTGGCCAGCCTGGGATCCCTGTTGACGGCCTACCTCACCTACACCAAGCTGACCGATCAGCCTGCCGCTTTCTGCACAGGGGATGGGGGGTGCGACCTGGTGCTCTCCAGCCGTTGGGCAGAGTTTTTGGGGATCCCGACGGCAACAGTTGGCCTGCTGGGCTTTTTGGGGGTCTTGGCGCTGGCGGTGCTGCCGGATGAGATCCCGCTGGTGAAGCGGTGGCGCTGGCCGGCCCTGTTTGGTCTGGTTTCCGCCATGACCGCCTTTGAAATGTACATGCTCTACCTGATGGTGGGGGTGCTGCGGCAATTTTGTCTGTATTGCACCACCGCCATAGTCTTGGTGGCCAGCCTGTGGGCGGTAACCCTGCTGGGCCACCGCTGGCTGGATGGGGGCAAGCTGGCCTTCAGCTACATTCTCGTGAGCTTTCTCACCTTGGTGACCACCATTGGGGTGTATGCCAACCAAGTTCCTCCCCCCAGCCCCCTGGCGGCAGGGTTGGCGGCCCACCTGCGGCAGATCGGCGGCACCATGTACGGGGCCTACTGGTGCCCCCATTGTCAGGAGCAGAAAGAGCTGTTTGGGTCGGCCTTTGCCCAAGTGCCCTACGTGGAGTGCTCCCCCAACGGTCCCGGTACGCCCCAAGCCCAGGCATGCACAGAAGCAGGGATCACCAGCTATCCCACCTGGATCATCAACGGCCGCACCTACGTGGGGCTGCGCTCGCTGGAAGCCTTGGCGGCAGCTTCCGGCTACCCTCTCGAGCCCGGCGGAGGACAGTAGTTCTCCAGTAGCGATGGCAGGAAGAGGCGTACACAGTTTCGCCCGGCTTGCTTGGCCTGGTAGAGGGCCTCGTCCGCTCGTTGGAGTGCAGCTTCTGGATCTAAGGGGTCATCTTCGCTGATAACGATCCCGCCAATGCTAATGGTGACAGGCAGGCTGCGTTTGGGCGAAACGTCAATTGGCCGGCTGGCGATGGCCCGGCGCAGAGACTCGGCGTAGCGGTGGCAGTGGGCGGGGTTGAGCCCAGGGGTGACGCAGACAAATTCTTCGCCGCCGTAGCGGTAGAGCAGGCTGGAGGGACGCAGTTGATTGTGCAGCCGCCCAACAAGGGCCTGCAACACGCAGTCGCCGATGAAGTGGCCGTAGGTGTCGTTGACCTGCTTGAAGTAATCCACATCCATCATCAGCAGGCAGAGATAGCGATAGCGGGCTTGCCCACGGGGCCCCACCTGCTTGAGCAAATGGGGCAACGCCTGGTCGAGAGCGCGGCGGTTCAAGGCTCCGGTCAAGGGATCCGTCAAAGACAGAGACTCCAACAGCTCGTTGCGGGCCCGCAGTTGCCGGTTGGCCTGGGCCAAAGCTCGGGTGAGCCGCTGCAGGCGCAGCCCCGCCCGTACCCGGGCCCGCAGCTCCTCAGCCTCGACCGGCTTAACGATAAACTCGTCCGCCCCTGCATCCAGCCCCTGCACCCGATCCTCAACTTCGGAGCGGGCGGTGAGCAAAAGGAAGTAGACAAACTGGCCGGCAGCGGAGTGCTTCAGACGGCGACAGAGCTCTACTCCAGACAAACCCGGCATGACCCAGTCGCAGATGATCAAATCCGGCCATTTGCTTTCATCCAGGGTCTGCAGGTGCTCCCAGGCCAACTGGCCGCTTTCCCAGCTTTCCACCCGGTAGTTGGAGCTTTTGAGGACTTCGCCGATGTAACGACCGTTCACCGGGTCATCGTCGATGACCCAAATGCAGGGAACCTGAGCCGGCACCTGGCTCCACGAAACTTCCTCCAAGGGCAAGGGCTCCGTCCCACCAACGGGAGCGGAAACCAAGCTGGGGGAAGGCTGCCAGCCTTCGAGTTCAGCCGACAACATGAGGAGAAACCCTGATACGACGAAGTAATGCCAATTCTATCCCTGAGGTCTAGCTGCAGCTAGAGCTGGGAGTGGCCAGGCAAGCCGGATTGGCGGGCTGTTCGCCCAGGCCAAGGTGCAATGCTTCCACAAACTGCCGCACCCGGATGGGGTCAATGAGGGGAAAGGGATCCGCACAGCGCACCGGCATGCCGGCGGAACGGGCCGGCCGTTTCAGAGAACTGGCCACAATCACGCCATCCGCATGGCGGATGAGGGTGCCGATGTTTTCGGCGGTGGCCCCTGAGCCAATCAACAGGGGTACCTGAGGGGCAACCTGGCGGGCCAGCTCCAGCTCCTCCAGAAGGGGTGGCTTGCCGGTGGCCCAGCCGGAGAGAATGATGGCATCGGCCAGGCCGCGCTCCACCGTGTCGGCGATGGCTGCATCCAGACGGATGGGACTCAGGGGCTGAGCGTGTTTCACCAGCACATCGGCGAAAATCTTGATGTCGGCCCCCAACTCGCGGCGATAGCGCAGCAGGCGGTGGGCATTCCCCTCAATAATGCCTTGGTCGGTTATCATCGCCCCGCAGAGCACATTCACCCGGATAAACTGCGCTCCCACGCTGGCGGCGATGGCCAGAGCACTGTAGCCATCGTTGCGCAAGACGTTGATCCCGATGGGCAGGGAGACCAGCATTTTGATCCGCTGGACAACCACGGTCATGGCGCTCACCACCGCCGCGTCTACCCGCTCCTTGGCAAAAGGGGCATCGTAAAAGTTCTCGACGAGGATCCCGTCCACCCCGCCTGCCGCCAAGGCCGTGGCAGCCTGTTCTGCCTGAGCGATCACCCACTCCAAGTCCCCTCCCCAACGGGGGGAGGTGGGCAGCGGCAACAGATGAACCACCCCAATAACTGGATGGGGGGTCTTGAACAGGTGTTGCAGCAGGTTCACCGGCGAGCTTCCTCAGGGATCCCTAACGATCTTACGCCTGGATCTGACCCATGGCGGTATTCTGCGAGGGAAGTGTAACATCAGGGCGGGGCGGAGAAGAGCTGGCCAGGCCTCGGAGCAGTTGTGGCACCATACCCGGCCCTTCGTAAACCCAGCCGGTATAGACTTGCAGCAGGCTGGCTCCGGCTTCCAGCTTCTCCACAGCATCGGCCAAGGTGAAGATGCCCCCCACTCCGATGATGGGCAATTTTCCTTGGGTGGAGCGGTGGATGTAGCGAATGACTTGGGTGGAACGCTCCCGCAGGGGGGCACCGCTGATCCCGCCGGCTTCTGCCAGAATTGGCCTGGGTTCTGAGATGCCGTGGCCAGGTAGAAAACGGGTTTTCAGGTTGTCGCGGCGCAGCGTGGTGTTGGTGGCCACAATCCCGGCCAGTGCATAGGTTTGGGCCAGTTCCAGGAGGCTGTCGATTTCAGGCCAGTCCAAGTCGGGGGAGATCTTCACCAAAAGAGGTTTTCGCCCCTGATTTTCCTGCTGTAAGGCAGACAGGATGGGCTCCAGTTGCTCAGCAGCCTGCAGGGATCGCAGGCCTGGGGTGTTGGGGGAACTGACGTTGACCACGAAGTAGTCCCCCAGCTCCTGGAGTAGCCGGAAGCTGGCCAGGTAATCGGCAGCCGCTTCTTCTAGGGGGGTGATTTTGGCTTTGCCCAGGTTAATCCCGATGGGAATAGGACGCCGACGCAACCGGCGCAACCGTTCAGCCAGAGCCGCTGCCCCCTGGTTGTTAAAGCCCATACGATTGAGAGCGGCACGATCTTGGGGCAGTTGAAACAGGCGCGGTTTGGGGTTGCCCGGCTGCGGCCCAGGAGTGACGGTGCCCACCTCCACAAAGCCAAATCCCAAGCTGGGCCAGACGGCCAGAGCCAGGCCATCTTTGTCAAAGCCCGCAGCCAAGCCAAGGGGATTGGGAAAGGTGAGGCCCCATAGTGACACCGAGAGCCGGGGATCCCGGTAGCAAAACAGTCGCTCCAGAGCCGACAGGATCCCGGTGGCCTGGGTAGTGTCGATCCAATGGAGGGCACGCAACAGCCCCACCTTGACCGTTTCTGGATCGGCTCTCAGTCCAGAAAAAAGCAAAGGCCACACCACATCTCGGTACAGGTTCACCGCAAAGATCCCCTAAACTCCCCCTTGACTGTAGCTGGCTTCCGCGTTGCAAACCGTCGGCGTGATGGATTCTGGACTCATTGCCGGCCAAGGGATATTCCACGGCAGCATTCAGTAGTGGCTCCTCTGGGCTTGCTCTTTGCCGGCGACGGGGTCGTCTTGCTGCTCAAGGCCGGCTCCCCAAACGGCCCCCAAGAGCAACGTTATCAACAGGTGCACGCGGCCATCCAACATCACCACATCCAAAAGCCCTGAGACAAAAAACGCTGTCAAAGCCAGCAGCATCCCCAACAGGACACTTTCTTGAGAGCGCCGCCAGGCTTGCCACCCCCGCGCCAAAATCCAGCCCCACAGGATCAGATGGCCCAGCAGCAGCGGGATCCCGCCCTCAGCCGCCAGATGTAGGTACAAATTGTGGCAGTGGCCCAGCAGCTCCGGCGGATCCTGAGCATTGTAAAGAGCGGCAAAGCTCTGCCAGCCCCAGCCGGTCAAGGGTCGCTCCCGTGCCATCTGCAGGGCAAAATGCCAGGCATCCAAGCGGTTGGCGGTGGAACTAAAATAGAGGGCTTGAGGATCGAAGGTGTCTGCCAGACGGCTCCAAATCAATCGGGGCACAACGGCCCGCCAGCCCGGCCAATCCCAAGCGGCGGCCAAGCTGGCCAACCCCAAGCCGCTCAAGAGCCCGATTCCCCACCAACAGCGCCGCAGCGCCAACCCTATCACCAGCGCCAGCCCCCCCACTCCCCAGCCGTTGCGAGAGGCCGTCAGCAGCAGCAGCAGGGATCCCAGCCCCAGCATCGCCCCCAGCCCTGCTCTTCCCAGCCAGGATCGTCCCACCCCTTCCCACCCCAGCCCCGCCGCCAAGCAGAGATGGATCACCAAGTAAATGGCCAAGATATTGGGAGAGGTAAAAGCTGCCGCCGGTCGCTCGCCTCCGGCCACCCCCGTGATCCAAAGCGGCCCCAAAACGAGATGCCCCTGCCACCCCCACAGCACCTCTCCCCAGCCCAGAAGCAGCATCAGCCCGCTGCCCAGAACCAGCACCTGGGCCAAACGACGACGGCCCCCAGGAGAACCACAATCGGCCAGCACCGCTGCAAAGGCCGGCAGCATCAACAAAAAAGGCCAGTAGTTGAACATCCCCGGCAGGCTCAGCCGCCAATCCTCACCCACAAAGGCCACGCCCACCGCAGCCAAGCTCAGGAGAGCTGCCAGCCCAAATAGAGGATCGCGAAGGATCCTTTTACCGCAGCAGGTATAGCCCTGGATTGTCCCCACCAAAGCCAACAGCAAGCTGGGGGCCAAATTCACCGGGAGCAGCGCCGCCGCCCCCAGCAGCCAGCCCCGCGGCCGAGAGGGCAAGGGATGCGGCGGCAACTCTTGAGACACAACCGGTGCAGAAAAAAACATCATTCATCCTCAAGGGGGATCCCCGGCCTGACCCGTCCCTGGCCGAAGTAGCGCCCAAATTGCAGCTCATACACCTCATCTTCATCTTGGGTTTCCACCCAGAGCTCCGAACGGGCATAGCCCACACACAGCAGCCCATACCCCTGCTCCTTCAGCTCGCGCGAGAGGCCCATCGCCTCCGGCTGGTACAGAGATCCCCGACGCACTCGCACCGCGCAGGTGGTACAGGCGCCGTTGCGGCAAGCAAAGGGCAGTTGGATCCCTTGGGCCTCGGCACTGGCCAAGATGTATTGATTCGCCGGTACCTGGATCAGATAGTGGGTGTCCCGTTGGCGGTCGTGGATGTGAACCGGGTAAGAGGGGACAGAAAAAGGAGAAGGCATGGAGAAAGTGGCCCCTTTCCTAGAGTAGGAGACTTCTTCATGATCCCACAGGATTTCCACAGCCCGAGGTCTGGGATCTCGACTATCAAATCCCCAGCACCTGCCACAAGCTCACCCCCAACCCCAGAGCGCCCAGATGGTAGGGCCACTGCAAGCTCTGGCGGGCAATTTTGCCCGTGAGGGCCCAAGAGAGAAGCACTGCCAGGATCAGCGTGGATCCCTGGAGAAACTGAACTACCGCCGGGTGCGCCTGCCACAGCACGGGAAGAGCAGATCCCGTCTGGGAAAAAGTTGCCCAGGTTACCGGCAGCACCTGCCCCGCCTCCGTTAAAAACAGGGGCCAGTAGAAAGCCAACGTTCCCCCCAAAACCAAGGGCAGATAGCCGTAGATCATCTCCGCAAAGGGTCGGGGTCGCGCCCCCCGGCCCAGCCGATGCCACAACCAAGCCAATCCCCAAGCTGCCAAAGGCACCAAGCTGGGAAACCCCAAAGCCAGCAAAGCGGCCCCCAGATGGGGCCAAAACTGCCGTAGATCCCAGCTCAGACCCCATTGGGCCATCTGTTCTGCCAACCGCGGCAGACAGTGTAGGTAGATGCCTCCCAGCAACAACAGCAGCAAAGCAATTTCGGCAGCGCGCGGCGTATGGGTAGTCCACAGCTCGATCCCAGGTGGGCGCAGGTTGAACTCCACCGAGCGATGGGGACAGGCTTTGAGGCAAGTCATACAAAGGACGCAATCTTTGTTGTCTTGCAGTTGCGCCGGATGGGAGTAGAGGGGACAGCCTCCCGTCGCCATGCCTTCCCCCTTCTCGGGCCCTCCTTTGTAGCACTGGTAGGTGGTGCATTCTGCCGAACAGGTGCCCTGCTGCGCCCGCAGCTCCGTCATCGAGAGCTTGGCGTAGAGGCCGTTCATGCCCCCAATCGGGCAGAGGTAGCGGCACCAAAACCGCCGCTCAAACACCAGTGAGCAGGCCACCGCTCCACCAGTAATCAGCAGCAGCAGCCACCCCGACAGGTAAGCCGTATTGGGCAGATCCCAGATCTCCTCCCACAGGAAAATCAACGCAAACCCGGCAAACAGCACCCAGCCGCCCCAGCGCTCCGCCGGCTGTCGCGGCCATTTCTGCAACTGCCGCGGCCAAAGCCATAACGACAGCCTCTGGATCAACTCCCCATAGATCATGAAAGGACAGACGGCACACCACACCCGTCCCAAGAAGGGAAACACCAGCAGCACCAGCGGCCACCACCAGGCCCAGAAAAGATTCAACCCCACATTGTGGGCCCGATCCTGAGGCCCCCAAAAGAGGAGAAACACCACCAGGGTATAGAGGGGCAACACCAGGCCGTAGTTGAGGCGATCCGGCCACCAAGGGCTGCGCAGCAGGCGACGCAAGCGGGGATAGACGTTGAGCAGGTTGAGGCGAAACCGCTTGCCCCGAGGCTGGGAAGCCCAAAACACCTCTTCCCCCAGCACGCTCGCCCCCGCGGCCTGCACTGCCGCCCGCTCGACCAGGCTGCGCAGCTCCCGCGAGTTGCCGGGAAAGTCGTAGCTCTGCAAGCGGCGCAGCGCCTCCGGCGAGAGCTTGGGCTTGGGGATCCCGCGCCGGCGGCTGTAGAGGCTGAGAAAATAGTCGGCCATGGCTTTGATATCGGCCTTGCGCACCCGCAGCGGCGGCACTTTGATGGCCATCGCCCAAGGGTCAAGGGCGGGGATGGGCCGTTCTGACACCATCAGCAGACGACAGCGACAGGGGCGCTCCTCTCCCGGCTCCCCTTCCCCCCGCTGCACAGGGGTGTAGGATCCCGTCTCCAGCAGGCGCAGCAACTTGGGCATCAGCTCGGCGGGCAGCTCGTGCAGGTTGTTCAACAGCAGCGTGCCCTCTCCCAGCCACTCCAGCAACCCCGGCTTGCCCCCCGTCCGCCCGAACAGATCCGCCCCACTGGCCTGCAGGGCGCTGCAATCCACCTTGATCATGGGCTGGCGCCGCCGCGGGGATCCAAAATGGATCAGGGCGGCGACGTTGTCTTTTTCCAGGCCCGGCTCCCCGAAGATCAACACCGGCTTGCCGCTCTGGGCTGCCTCTTTGATCTGCTGCCGCAGGCGCACCGCGTAGCGGCTGGAGCCGACGATCCCCCGCTCCACCTTCGGCACCAAGTAGGGGCGCAAAGCCACTTGCCGCTCCTGCTCATAGCTGAGGCGATCTTGAGCCTGGGCCAGCGCCTCGGCCAATTGCCCCGAGTGCTCTGCCAGCCAACGGCGCACCACCGCAGCCGGGATCCAACCCCGGATCCCGGCGGAAACGGCCACCAGATCCCGCCGCAGGGGCTGCTCCGCCAGGACTTCCCCCAGATGAGCCACCGCGCCAGGCAGCAGGTTGAGAACCTCCCCGGAATGGGGATCCCGCTCTTCCCAGCGTCCCTCCAGCAAAATCTGGATCCCATCCGGCAGGGTTCCCGCCTCTGCCAAAACCTCTCCCTGGCCAAAGGGATGATCTTGCATTTGCTCTGCCAGAGGATACAAGCTCTCCGACGTCAGGCTTTGAAACAACGTCTGCGCTTTCAGCCAGCGGGCACGCTCAACAGGAGTCATCTGCAGTGCCTCTGTTGTCTTGGGATCCCTTAGCTGCATTATCTTGCCTCTTTTGAGCAGCTTCCAGCCTGTTGGGATCCTTAATTTGAACAACCTCTGGCCAGTCAAGGCAAATGCAACTGCCGGCCGATGCGCACCATCGGCCCCAGCCCCAATCCCGTCGGGTTGAGCGCCTGCATCTCAAATAGGGCCAGAATGTGGCGCACTTGCAGCTCTGGAGTCACAGAATTCACCCCCATCGCCACCACCAAGCCGCAATAGCCACCCGTCGCCCGGCACCACCGTTCCCAGCGCTTGCGGGCCATGGAGTGAACGGGATCATCTTCGGGAAACTCCCCGAACAGGTGCAGGTCGCGATTGCCCGTTTGCACAATTTCCAGGTCGTAGCGATCGCCATCGAAGGGATCTACCCCTGTGTTGAAACAAACGCCCTGGGGCCCGCCTTCTCCACGCAAATTCTCGATCAACTGCTTCGCTTTGGAGCGGGAAGTGCGCACGATCACCACCGGCAGCCCTTCTCCCCTTTGCACCAGCTTGCTTTGCGGGAGTGGATGCCACTGCCCCGTGCGACGCAGCATTTCCACCGTTGTCCACGGCAACACCCCCAGGCCCAGTTGGGCACCCTCAGGCACCAAATCATCCCGCAGCAGGGTTTGGGTGTGCTCCTCCTCCTCTTCGTCTCCTTCCAGCTCCAGAAGCTCTGCAGCCAAGTCTGGCAAGGTGCGCACTTGCACCGAGAGGGTTTCCCCTTCCGCCTGGGGGTTGGGAATGCGGTACCGACCCTGATAGGGTTGAAAGTCCTCTTCCAGCCTGCGGTGGTACTGCTTGAAGAAGCGATGCAAGGCTTCCAGGGCCACCGCCAAGACCGCCGCCTCATCCTCCTGCAAAGTCACGCGCAAGCCTTCCAGAGGGTGAATGGTGCCGAAGTTCGGCTCAATTTCATCGGGATCCAACTCTGCCAAGTCCAGGTCTGGCAGTTCGTTGAGCTCAGGATGGCGAGCTTGAAAGGTGAGATAGAGACAATCTTGCCTGAGGAAGGCCTCTTCCATCTCTTCGGGAGTATCCGGCTGCCCCGCATCCTGGCGAAACTGTTTGAGGGAAGGCAGCGAGCGATAAAAAAGCACCCCATACTCCATGCCCAATCGCCCCATCACCGAGACGTAAAGGGTTTGGATATCCCAGTGGTTGAGGTCGAGCGCTAAGATTTGGTGATCCTCTAGGTAATTCCAGGGAGCATCTCGCCAGAGGGTGAGGGCTCTGCCGGCCAGCAGCTCAGCATAGTTTTCTGGCAGCGGGGGAGGGATCCGCCCGTTGGCCTCTTGAAAGCTCTGCAGGATCTCGTCGATCAAGGGCAATGCCGGCTGGCATTCCACCTTGATGTCCAGCTCGTGCAGAATGCCGCGCAAGAAAAACTGCACCTCTCGATCCCGCACGACGATCTTTTGGGGACGAGCGGGCGAAGCAGCATGGGGCTGCTCCATAGCCATGATCAAGGTTCGCACCATCGGCTCAACACCCGAGCCAGCGGGCACCACTTCCATGGCCCGTACCACTCCCTGGATGCCATCCACCCACAGGATGCACTCCCCTTCCGTTTGCGATCCCAGGGGCGGCAATCCCAAGAGGGTGTGGCGATCCCCTTCCCACACCGAGGGCACCTGGGGCAACTTTTGCAATCGACGAATCGTGGCGGCTGGGAGACCGGACATAGACATCCAAGCAAGAATTCAGGAGAACAACCCAAGCGGCTGAGTGGATAGGCCCAACCAAGCAGGGATCCCGCTGCAGCCATCTAACCACCAGTGTAGAAGCTGAGTTCCGCTTCAGCGAGAGGACAGACATGGCAGAGTCAAGCCCTACAGCGGCCAAGAAAGCTGATGGTCAGACTCGAACTGACGACCGCTCGATTACAAGTCGAGTGCTCTACCAACTGAGCTACACCAGCAGTTTAGGCTTGTCGATTCTAGCATTTTCCAGCCTTGCCCCCCAAGTGGCAGGCTCGGACGGGGAGATATAGTCGTTTCCAACAAGATTAAGATACTTTGCCGCCAGCCCAAGCGCTCCGCGTCGCTGCCCTCACCCCCAGCCCCTCTCCCAGCCCTCACCCCCAGCCCCTCTCCCAGAGGGAGCAGCCCTCACCCCCAGCCCCTCTCCCAGAGGGAGAGGGGAGTTATAAGCACCGCTGCAAGGACTTCGTCCGAGGAGCGCCAGCGGAATGGCCGACCAGACTGCTCGCACAAGCGGGCCGTAAGCTTTATAAGTGCCGTTGGAAAACCGCTGATCCTCGATGCTGGGAGTCTGTCAAGAGTCGGCTATTGCTGATCCACTGCCGGGCGAGCAATGGGAGCTAGGTAGATCACCAAGGCCCCTGCCAGAAACCCCAAGACATTGCGCAGCAAGGGGATCCAGTCCTGGGTGCGCGTGACCACCGGGCCAATACCGAAAGCCCCAAACAAAATGAACCACAGAGGAGAAATGAGCAAAGCCCAGCGCCAGTTAAACAGCTCCTCCGCATGGCGGGGCTTGCCGGCAAATCCGAACACGATCCCTCCCAAAATCGAGGTCACCAACGTCAGGATCCACTGCTCTTGAGGCAGGCCGGGCACCACCCGGCAGCCCCCCTGGTGAAAACAGCGATCCAAGACGTCGACGGTCTCCAGGATGGCGCGCTGAGTACCGTGCTCCCGCACGTAGAATTGGTTGCCAAAGCGAGATTGCAGCTCAATCCAAAAGGTGCGCGGCAAGATCTCTCGCACGGCATCCCCCACATTAAACGCCAGCAAGTTGCCGCCCCTGGGATCCGCCACCATCAAAACGCTGCGCTCATTCAGGCCCCAATACTCTTTCACTTGCCGGCCCGGCGTTTGGTCAAACTGAGTCAGCACCCGCAGCTTCCAACCGGTGTCTTGCTCTAGCTTGTTCAGGTGCTGCGCCAGTTGGGCTTCTTGGCTGCTGGTCAACTGATCCGCTAAGTCCAAAACCGGCAGAGGCGGCTGAGGCAGCTCCATCGGCACCACCGGCAGGGCCGGTTGCGCCCAGGTCAGGGATCCTCCGCCGACCCCAATCAACAACCCAATGCAAAAAATCACCCCAATGCGGAGTATCCGTTGCCACTCAATGCTCATGCTGACCTCTTTTTTGGCTTTGACGCTGAGATCCTGAGAAGTGATATTAAGAAATGTTTCAAGTTCTTATAGATCTATCATGCACCGGAACCAGCCGTTTGGCCAGCAGGATGCCGGGGAAGAAGCGGTGGCCTTCATATCCAACTGGGGCTAAAGGTGCCGGTGGGGTCGAATTGCTGCTTCAGCCTGCGCATCAAGCTGGTGGCTGGGCCAAAGTCGGGGGGAAGAGCCCGCTTCAGGGCCGGTGGGGCTTCCAGAAGCAGGAGAAATCCGCCCACAGACTTGAGGTGGCGCTGCAGTTGCAGCAGGGATCCCACTTCTGGCTGAACCAGCCAAGCCCGTCCCAGCCCACAGCCGCGGTGCAGTTGCACCTGCGCCTCGGGAAACAGAGCTTGAAACTGCTCCAATGTGGCCAGGCTCTGGTTGGGCAGGCACCCAAACTTGGCCAGCACCGCCTCTGAGCCGGGTTGAGGCAGGGGCAGAGAGCTGGGACTCACTTCCTGCAAAGTTAGCCCTGCGGGGGCCAGCCGCCGCATTTGGGTCATCTGTTGGGCAACCGCTCGCTGCGAGCCATGAAAGCTGAGCCAGGCCTGAGCTCCCCCTGCCCTCAGCCAGAGATCCACCCCCACAGGGTTAACCGGGCCGGTCAGCGCCTGCCGACACAAGACCTCCAACTCCGGCAGGGATCCCGTAGCCAGCAACGCAGACTGGGCTGCTGGCAAAGGATAAAGCCGCAGGGTTACCTGGGTCAGAATCCCCAAACTGCCCAGGGATCCGGTGAACAGCTTCATCAGGTCGTAGCCGGCAACATTCTTGACAACCCGCCCGCCTGCTTTGGCCACCTCCCCATCCGCCCGCACCCAGGTTATGCCCAGCAGCAAGTCGCGGATCCCACCGTAGCGCCAGCGCAGAGAACCTGTATCGGCGGTGGCGATGATGCCCCCTAGGGTGGCCCGATCTGGATAGAGGGGATCCACCGGCCACCATTGCCCCCGCTCTGCCAAGATGGGTTGCAGTTCTGCCAGGGTCATACCGGCTTCCACCGTGACGGTGAGATCGGCAGCCGCATGGTCGATAAGCCGGCGTAAGCCAGAGGTGCTGAGAGCCAGATCCACCGGCTCGGCAACCTGGGCCCAGCTCCACTTGCTCCCCTGCCCCAGCGGCAGCACCTTCCGCCCCTGGCACTCCTTGAGGATGCCGGCCAACTCCGAGACGGTCGATGGGGTTTGGATCGGCAGGGGATCCCCTAAGCCAGATAGAAAGGTCGCCGATGAATGGGGAAAAGACATTGGCGAAACAACGGTGCAGAATCTCTCTAACCCCCCAACTGGCGGGGTTATCCCACGCTACCTCAGGCTACGGGCAACGAGAACCTCTGTTCGGAGAGATGCCTCTCCACCAGAGTCGTGTAGTACGGCCCCTGCGCAGGTCTGCCGAAACTGCCGATCCCTGGAAGATCCTGAAGAGATCCATAAGCCTGAGCCATCCTCTCCGATTCCTGTGAGCTAGCATCTGAGAGGTATAAAAAGCCAAGTTCAATCCGGCAGGCCCTATTGGGCAATCTGCTGGAGTAAGCATCTCTTGCAGTGGGGAAAAGCAGTCGTGAGTGCCCTGAGCAACATCCTTTTGGTGGGTATCGGAGTTCTGCTGACCCTGGCCAGCCTCTGGTACGGCCAGAACCACCATCTGCTTCCCGAATCAGCAGCCGACTCAGCTCCCTTGTTCGATAGCCTCTTCAACAGCACGATCACCATCGCCACCGGGATCTTCTTGGTGGTGCAAGGGGTACTCCTCTACTGCATTATCCGCTACCGTAAGCGGCGGGGCGATCGAGGAGATGGGGATCCCAACCACGGCAACGTGCTGCTGGAGATCGTGTGGACGGCGGTGCCGGCGGTGATCATCCTCTGGTTGGGCCTGGCCAGTCTCGATGTCTATCAGGCGGTGTATGGGGGCGCCGATGTTGGCGGCCACGTCCACGCGGCCATGGCGATGGGGTCTGCCTACGAGGCAGAAGCCGGGGATCCGGGCTATGCTTACACCCCTGCAGTGCTGCCCGGAAAAGAAACAGGCCGGCCAGAGCTGGTGGTTCAAGTTCAGGGCATGCAATATGCCTGGATGTTCACCTATCCGGAGTCGGGTTTGGTGGCCGGCGAGCTGCACCTGCCTCTTAACAAGCGGGTGCGCTTGAACATGACGGCTATGGATGTCAACCACGCCTTTTGGGTGCCGCAATTTCGCCTCAAGCAGGATCTGATCCCTGGCCGAGAGACTCACCTAGAGTTTGTGCCCACGCAGCTAGGAACCTATCCCATCATCTGTGCCGAGCTATGCGGCCCCTACCATGGGGTGATGGCTGGGCAACTGATTGTGGAGACGCCGGAAGAGTTCGAGCGCTGGCAGCAGGAGCAAATTGTGGCTGCTCGGGGCGGAACCGGCGCCCTGGCCTTGGCTGAGCGCCACCCTCACCCACAATCTGCCTTTGTCCAAGTTCACCAGCAGCGTTTGGGCCTCTCGCCTGCTGATCTACTCCAACTGCCCAAGGACTCCCTCTCGCTGACGCAAACGGGATCCCTTCCCTCAGCGGGCTAGAGAGATCCCTTTCCCCTTGACGGACGTTCTGGTGACGCCAGTAGGAGCCTTTTGCCATGACCCAGCTACAGGACAATCCCACCTTTGCCGCCGCCCCCAAAGCCAGCCTGGAGCCTGCCGCCGAGCCTTGGTGGCGCTTTTTTACCTTCTCCACCGACCACAAGGTGATCGGGATCCAGTATTTGGTGACCACCTTTTCCTTCTACTTGGTGGGGGGAGCGCTGGCTACAGCCGTGCGGGCCGAGCTGGCCACCCCCGAAGCCGACTTTCTCGGTTTTGAGCGCTACAACGGCGCCTTTACCTTGCACGCCACAATCATGATCTTTTTGTGGATTGTCCCGGCTTTGATGGGGGGCTTTGGCAACTACCTGGTGCCGCTGATGATCGGGGCGCGGGACATGGCTTTTCCTAGGCTAAACGCCGTCGCCTTTTGGCTAATTCCACCCAGCGGCCTTTTGCTGCTGGCTAGCCTCTTCCTCGAGGCCCCGGCAGCGGGTTGGACCTCGTATCCGCCGCTGAGCCTCATCAGTGGCAAAGTGGGAGAAGAACTCTGGATCCTGAGCATTTTGTTAGGCGGAACCTCTTCCATTCTGGGGGCCGTGAACTTTATTACCACCATCCTCAAGATGCGCATGCCCGGCATGAAGATGGAGGATATGCCTCTGTTTTGCTGGGCGATGCTGGCTGCTTCCATCATCACTCTCATCGCGACGCCGGTTCTGGCTGGGGCGCTGATCCTGCTTAGCTTTGACCTGTTGGCGGGCACGGCCTTCTTCAACCCCAGCGGCGGCGGGGATCCGGTGGTGTACCAGCACATGTTCTGGTTTTACTCCCACCCGGCGGTGTACATCATGGTTCTGCCGGTGTTCGGCATGATCTCGGAGATCTTGCCGGTGCATGCCCGCAAGCCCATCTTTGCCTACAAAGCCATTGCCTACTCCAGCTTGGCCATCTGCTTTTTGGGCTTGATTGTCTGGGTTCACCACATGTTTACCAGCGGTACCCCCGACTGGATGCGGGTGTTCTTCATGATCGCCACCATGGCCATTGCCGTTCCCACCGGGATCAAGGTGTTTAGCTGGCTGGCCACTCTCTGGGGCGGCAAGATCCACTTCCGGTCAGCCATGTTGTTTGGCATGGGCTTTATCTCCATGTTCGTCATCGGCGGCTTGAGCGGGATCATCCTTGCTTCGGTGCCGTTGGATATCCACGTCCACGACACCTACTTTGTGGTGGCCCACCTGCACTACGTGTTGTTTGGCGGCAGCGTGTTTGGCATCTATGCCGGCCTCTACCACTGGTTCCCCAAGATGACCGGCCGGCTGCTGAACGAGTTCTGGGGACGGGTGCATTTTGCGCTGACCTTTGTCGGCTTCAACATGTGCTTTTTGCCGATGCACAAGCTGGGTCTAATGGGCATGCCCCGCCGCGTGGCTCAGTACGACCCGCAATTTGCCGACCTCAACTGGATTAGCTCGGTGGGGGCTTTCATTCTGGCCATCTCCACGCTGCCCTTCTTGGTGAACGCCATCTACTCTTGGGTAGCTGGGCCCAAGGCCGGAGACAACCCCTGGCAGGCTCTAACTCTGGAGTGGACAACTTCTTCCCCACCGCCTGCCCACAACTTCTACGGGGATCCCATCCTGCTAACTGGCCCCTACGACTACGGCCTGCACAGCAAGGAGACTTTGGATTACTTGGCCGCCCAGTTGCAGAGCTTGCGGGAGCTGGCGCTGGCTGAGGCGGAGCCTACTTCTTCTTAGCAGGAGACTTGCCCGCTGGGTATCCATCCTCTGCTCGTCGGGTATTCCCGTCTTGATCTTGGCTGGGCTGCCCCTACAGTTTCAAGAAGTCTCTGGAATTTGGCGAGAATTGATTTTAAGTGGACAGGAATATGCAAGGATCCCTCGCTTCTGATGCCTTGATGGTCGGCCACACTCAGGCCCATGCCGCTCATGCCGAGCACCCAGATCATCGCGTTTTTGGTCTGCTGATGTTCCTGGTAGCGGAAGGCTGTCTATTCTTGGGCCTGTTCATGGCCTATTTGGCCTACCGCCTCACGGCCCCGGTTTGGCCACCGGAAGGGACGCCGGAGCGGGAATTGCTCTTGCCTGGGATCAACACGGCAATCCTCCTCTCCAGCAGTTTGGTTATCCACCAGGCCAAGCCTGCCATCCAGGCCAATAACGTCAAGGGATTGCGGCTGTGGTTTGCCCTCACTGCCCTGATGGGGGCCATCTTCCTGGCCGGGCAGCTCTACGAGTACAGCCACCTGGAGTTTGGCCTCACCACCAACTTGTTTGCCAGTACCTTCTATGTCTTGACGGGGTTCCACGGGCTGCACGTGGCGGCGGGGTTGCTGTTTATTTTGGCGGTGCTCTGGCGATCCCTGAAGCCGGGCCACTACAGCGCCCAACACTACTTTGGCGTCGAGGCTGCTGAGATCTACTGGCACTTTGTGGACGGAGTTTGGATTGTGTTGTTTATCCTGCTCTACTTGCTCTGATGACAACTCCCCCCGAAAAGCCTGACCCCAAGAGAGAATGGGTCGCCCTGCGATCTGGGCTGAGCATTGCCCTGTTCCTGTTTTTGGTGGCGCTGGTTTCCTACTTGAGTCTTCACTTCGTGCTGGCCTTGGTGGACAAGCTCAGCTAGCGCCCTTCAATGGATCCTCCAGCCTCATCCTGTTGCTGCCGACCTGGATTTGCCGACGGCAGGAAAGATACACTGGATTTACAGGAGTTAACACCTTCCCTCCGTTGCCCTTTTTGCCACCATGAGCCCCCTCTTTTGGTTGAGGCTGCCCTCTTTCTCTGAACCTTCGTCGGGATCCCCTGGGCTTTATTCCCGCTCCTACTCTGGATCTCAACTGGGGCCGACCTCGGCCCGCCGGGGTTCTGCCTGGAAGCGTTGGCTGCGCTATCTTTACCTGCGGCTGTTGCGGCTGCAATCGTCGCCCAAGGAAATTGCCCGCGGCTTGGCGGTAGGGGTTTTTGCCGGCTGCTTCCCGATTTTTGGCTTTCAAACCCTGGCTGCTCTGGTGCTGGCCATTCCATTTCGAGGCAATAAGTTAGTAGCGGCAGCAGGAACCTGGGTGAGCAATCCCCTCACCTATGTGCCCATCTATGCCTTTAACTATCGGGTGGGAGAATGGCTGCTGGGATCCCGGACTGTCCTTCCCACCACAGAGCTGGTGGCGGCCACTTGGCGAAACTGGATGCAGTGGGGCCTGGAGGTGTCGGGCACGCTGTTTGTCGGTTGTACGTTTGTCGGCTTTTGGGGAGCTCTCGTCAGCTATTTTCTGGGGCTGTGGTTGGTGCAGCGGATTCGTCGGCGGCAGAGAATCTGTGAGTGAGTACCTCAACTCAAACCCATCCTGGACGGGGGCAGAGGTTCGAGGTGCTACACGCCGCTGACGCGAACAATTTTCACAGATTAAGTCTAATCTAAGGTCTGATCATGGAAGACATGCGAGCGTTGTTAACAGATCTCAGCCGTCGCTCTCAGCGATGGGGAGAGCAGTTGGGATCCGCTTTGCAGACGGGCATGAGCCAGCTCGCGCAAGCTCCCCAGCCCATTGTGTTGCTCTCGGCGCGGGAACTGGAGAAGATGCGGCGGGCTTGTCGCCTGGCGGCAGATCTGCTCAAGCACCTAGAGCCGCTGGTGCGGCCGGGGATTACCACTCAAGAGCTCAACGACGAGGCGGAGCGCTGGACACGGGCCCATGGGGCCAGAAGCGCCCCTCTGGGCTACCACGGCTTTCCCAAGTCCATCTGCACCAGCGTCAACCACGTGGTCTGCCACGGCATTCCCAGCCCCAAGCAGGTTTTGCGAGAAGGCGACATCATCAACATCGATGTGACGCCGGTTTTGGATGGCTACCACGGCGATACCTCCAAAACGTTCTTTGTCGGACAGCCTTCTGAGCGGGCGCGGCGCTTGGTGGAGGTAACCGAAGAATGTCTGCGGCGGGGCATTGCCGCCGTCAAGCCGGGGGGGAGGGTCGGCGACATTGGCGCTGCCATTCAAGAATATGCCGAATCCCAGGGCTACAGCGTGGTGCGGGATTTTGTCGGGCATGGGGTGGGACGGCAGTTTCACACGGCCCCCCAGATCCCCCACTACGGCGAACGAGGGAAAGGGGAGAAGCTCCGCCCCGGCATGGTGTTCACCATCGAGCCGATGATCAACGAGGGCACTTGGGAGGTGAAGGTGCTCCCCGACAAGTGGACGGCTGTTACTTTGGACGGCAAGCTTTCGGCGCAATTCGAACATACGGTTGCCGTCACCGAAACTGGCGTAGAGATCTTGACCCTGCCTTCCCCAAGCCCTTGAGCCGATCATGAGCAGCGCCCTCGCTCTCCGCCTGCGCCTCTCTTCTGAGAACCTTCTTCTGCTGCTGGCGGCGGCAGTGGGGCTAGGCACGGGGCTGTTGGTGGTCGGGTTTCGCTATCTGATCGGCTGGTGTCGCTATCTGCTGCAAGACGTCTTTGTCGATGGCATCGGCAGAGCCGCAGAACACCATGGCCTGTGGCTGCCGGGATCCTGGTCTCTGGCTTTGGCGCCGGTGCTGGGAGGTCTGCTGATCGGCGCTTTGGGAGCAGTCGTGCCCTTCCCCAACTCGAGCCTCTCCAGTCTGGTGAGCTCCGTTCGTCCTTTGGCGCCTCAGCCCTGGTGGATCCCGCTCAAGCTCCTGGCGGCTGCCATCTCGTTGGGCGCGGGGGCTTCCCTGGGCCCGGAAGCGCCCAGTGTGGAAAGTGGCGCTTTGTTGGGATCCCTGCTGGGGCAAAACCTGCGCCTCTCGCGGGAGCGGGTGCAACTGTTGCTGGCGGCGGGGGCGGCGGCGGGGCTGGCGGCGGGGTTTAATGCGCCGATTGCCGGAGTGTTTTTGGCGCTGGAGCTGGCTTTGGCCCGCACGTTCACCACTTCTGCCGTCAGTGTGGTGGTGTTGGCGGCAGTGGTGTCGGCCCTGGTCGCCCAGGTGGGGTTGGGGGCGCAGCCGGCTTTTCTCTTGCCCACCATTACGCAGCCGGCTTTTGTCTTGCCGGACTACGAGATCCACAGCCTGCTGGAGGTGCCCCTCTATCTTGGCTTGGGCTTTTTGGCCAGCCTGGTTTCTCTGGCCTTCAGCTACACCCTGGAGTGGGGCAAGCACCTGTTCGGCAGTGGCCCCCTGGCCGCTTGGCCGGCTTGGAGCAAGCCCATTTTGGGGGGGGCGATCCTGGGCTGGGCGGGCTTGGGGATCCCGTTGGCGTTGGGGGTGGGCTATGAAACCGTTGAGTCGATCTTGCAGGCTGTGCCCTTTTCCCTTGGCCATCTGGGCCTGCTTTTGCTGGGCAAGCTGTTGCTGAGCGCTTTGAGCCTGGCCAGCGGCTTTGTGGGGGGAACCTTTGCGCCGGCTTTGTTCCTGGGGGCGGTGCTGGGGGCAGCCTACGGCCAGGTGTTGGGACAGGTGTTGCCCGCCATCGCCCTCTCTCCCCCTGTCGCTTACGCCATGGTGGGCATGGCGGCGGTGTTGGCGGCCAGTGTGCGGGCTCCGCTGACGGCCATTTTGCTGCTGTTTGAGATGACGCGGGACTACCACATCGCGCTGCCGGTGATGGCGGCGGTGGGTTTGAGCATTTGGCTGGCGGAGCAGTTGCACTCACCGGCCATCTACCCTTCCGCCCGTCGCGGCCAGGAGCCCAACAAGGGCCTGACGGTGCAAGAGGTGATGGTACCCCCTTCTCTGCTGTTGCAGCAGGATACGCCCCTGCGGGAGGCCCTGGAGCGTTTGCTGCAACAAAAGTGCCATAGCGCCTTGGTGGTGGATGGCCAGGAGCGGCTGCGAGGCATTCTCACCCTGGAAGACCTCGAGCGCGCTTTGGCTCACAGGGAAGCTGGGGAATTGGCCGAGCTGACAGTAGAGCAGGTCAGCCAATCGGCGGTGCTCACCACCTTTCCCGATGAGGCGGTGGCAGTGGCTGCCGAGCCGATGTACGAATACGATTTGCGCCAGTTGCCGGTGGTCTCGCGGGAGGATCCGGAGCATGTGGTCGGCCTCTTGGATCGGGATCGGGTGTTGCTCTCCCAAGAGATCGAATCTGTGCGGCAAGTCCTGGAGCCGGAAGTTCCTCCAGCCCAGGGCAACGGACAAGAGGGGATCCCCTCTGCGTAGAACTCTGCTGCGGGGATCAACGTTGCCGCAAGGGGGCAGAGGGGCAGGTGCGACGCAGCGGGCAGCGGCTACACTCGGGCATACGCGCTTTGCAGATGCGCTTGCCCAGCCGGATGAAGTTGACATGCAGGGAGTAGGCTTTGCCCTTGGGGATCTGCGGGGAAAGCTGAGCAAAGGTGTCGTCGGGATGTTTGGCCCGCACCAAGCCCAGACGGTTGGCCACTCGATGCACGTGGGTATCTACCGGGCAGAGATCCCGACCTAGCCCGAACAACAACACACAGGTGGCGGTCTTCAGCCCTACCCCTTTTAGGGAGAGCAGAAAGTCGAGGGCGCCGGCGTCGTCCAGGTCTCTTAGAAAGTCAAGACTGAGGGATCCCCGTCGCTCGCCAATGGCGGCCAGGATCTCCTGAATGCGGGCTGCCTTGAGGTGGGCTAAGCCGCCGGGCCGGATCACCTGGGCCAGCTCCGCCAGGTCGGCAGCCAAGACGGCCTCCCAGGTGGGAAAGGCAGCTTTGAGGGCGCGGAAGGCACGGCTGCTGTTGTAATCGGTGGTGTTTTGGGAGAGAACCGTGCCCACCAACTCGTCCAGGAGATCGGGATAGAGGGGAAGGCCGTCGGGGGTGTGGGGGCGCTGAGGGATCCCGAAGCACTGCTCTAGCTGCATCAACAGCGATTCCGTCCTGTCGGCGAGCCGGAGCTCTGGCAGCGGGGTTGACGGCTCCGTCCGAGGAGCGCAAACGGCGGGCTCAGGCGGACATTGGGAAAGACCATCCACTCTCGGCTGTACCACGGCTGGCCCTCTGGGGGAGTTAACGGGCAGAACTTTGGCAGATCTCCTGCAACAGGTGGGCTACGGCCTTGCTGGCATTGGGGGGAGCTGTGGCTTGCAAGTGGGCAGCCATTTGGGCAACCACCTGCGGCTGAGCCAACCAGGTCAACACCGTTTGCCGCAGCAAGTCCACATGCTCTTCGGATTCTCGCATGACCACACCCCCACCGCGCCCCACAAAGGCTAGGGCATTCTGATACTGATGATCCTCGGCGGCAAAAGGATAGGGGATCAAAATGGCCGGAGTGGCGGTGGCCCACAACTCCGCCAGGCTCATGGCTCCGGCCCGGCTGATGGCAAACGTTGCCCGCTGCAGCAGGGCAGCCACATCGGTGCGGAAAGGAAAGGGCCGGTAGCGGGGATGGATGGGGATCCCGGCCTCGCTGCCGCCCGTCAGATGCACAATCCAAGCCCCCGCCTCCAACCAAGCTTCGGCACAGGCGGCCACCATGCGGTTGAGGCCCCGTGCCCCTTGGCTCCCCCCTATCACCACGATCAGCGGATCCCCGTCGGGGATGGGGAGATCGGCGGGCAGGGGCTGGGGCCGATAGAACTCGGCCCGCACCGGCGTGCCCACCACTTGGGCGGCCACCCCCGGCAAATGCTCTGCCGCCTCCGCCATGCCCAGCGCCACCACGTGGCAAAATCTTCCCAGCCAACGGGTGACTTTGCCGGGGATGCGGTTGGACTCGTGCAGCAACACCGGCACCCGCAGCGAACGGGCGGCCAAGATGGTCGGGGCGGCGATGTAGCCACCGGTGGTCAGGACGATATCAAACCGTCCCGACTTGAGGAGTTGGCGTACCTGCAGGGTCGCCCGCGCCAGTTGAGCCAAGGCTCGCAGCTTGTGGAGAGGGGATCCCTGCCAGCCAGACATGGCAACCCGGTGCAAAGGGTAGCGCTCCTGCACCAGCTTCCCTTCCATCCGATCCGGCACCCCCAGCCATTCGATCTGCCAATCGGGCAACTGCTCGGCAATGGCCAAAGCCGGAAAAACGTGCCCGCCAGTACCGCTGGCAGCAACCAGCAGCCGCGGAAGCGAAACTGTGGCCCTGGCGCGTGTATCCACCCGCGTACCGGCTAGGGATCCCTGAGATCGTCAGGAGTTGTTGGAGCTGACATAGCGCAAGAGGGTGCCCCGTTGCCCCAAGATAAACCCTCGGTCGGGGCCGAAAAACTCGATGCTGTAGAAATTGGCGGGGATATCGCTGACTTGCTTAGCCTGCTCCCAGGTTTTGCCACCGTCGGGGCTGTGGATCAGGGTGGCGCCACCCCCCACCACCCACAGGTCGTGGTCGTTTTGATAGGCCGCATTCAAATAGCCAAAGCTGAGGGCCCGACCCGGACGCAGCGGCGACGCCCACTCGCCAGAGGTGAAGTCCTCCGTGAAGGCAATCTCTGCCCCTTGGTTCAGTTTCCAGGCGCTGCCGTTGGGGCCAAAACCCATGTTTTGAATGCGGCGGGAGCTCTCCCGCGGATAAGGCTTCCAGGCGCGGCTTTCTGGCGTGTAGAGAAAATAAAAGCTGCCCCGCGACGACACCGCCAGGTATTCTCCCCCAGGGCCGCGGGCGATGTTTTTGATGGCCCCAATCGGCTCCTCCACCTGAGCGCGCCAGGTCTGCCCGCCATCTTCCGTGCGGTAGATGGCGCCCACATTGGTCACCATCTCGGCAGCCCCAGGGCCCAAAGCCTGGATTAAGATCGGCTCACCCGGCAGTTGGGTGTTGAGGCGAATGGAAGTCCAGTCGGATCCCTCGTTCAGGGTGTGAAGGAGGATCTTCGGCTGCCCGGCCACCCAGCCTTCTGCCCCGGCAAAGCTGATCGAGGCAAGGTAGGCTTCTGGCTCCAAGCTCGACAGCTCCCGCACCTGCCAGTGCAAACCGCCATCGTGGGATTCCAGCAGTGTCGCCTTGTCTCCCACCAGCCAGCCGTGTGTAGGGGTGGTGCCGGTGAAGGCGATGTCCAGCAGAATGTTTTGGGTAGGCACCTCCACCTGCTGCCAGGGCACCACCTGCATATTCGGCATCCGCGCCGCCATCAGCAGCAGGGAGCAAGCAGCCAACAGCGCCAGTCTCAAGAGCTTCAACATCTTGGCCATCACTCGACGAAATAAAAACTCATCAAAAATAAAAACCCCAGCGCCAATCCCAAGAAAATGAGCAGGTTCTTTTGGGCAGGGGTCATCACGTTCACCCCCAGGCCGTAGCGCAAGTTCTCTTGAAAACCCGAAGGCTTGCCTTTGGCTCCCACTGCTTGGAAGAAGCGCTGGTCGGCTCGGCACACCGGACATTTCCAATCGGCGGGCAATTCCTCAAACGGCACACCCGCCGGGATCCGATTGAGTTGATCCCCCTTGGCCGGCTCGTAAACGTAGCCACAGGAACGGCATTCGTAGCGCTGCATGCGCAGGGGATCGCCAAGCTGCGCATCGGTTTCATCTTCCGGTAGCTCAATCAGCCTCGGTGTCTGGGGAGGACGGGGTTGGACACCGGGATCCGGTTGCGAGCCATTCATGGTCAGAGATCCATGTGCATCGTTAATCCCATTATGAGAGGAGTTGTTACAAAAATCTACTCGCTGCTCAGGGTGATGGGCCAATCCTGCCCATCCCAGTGAGACTCATCCGGTGGATATAGGGATCCAACTGGGGGATTCCGTATGTTATGTTTTGGGTATACTGCCCTCAGTGTTGTGCAAGTGGGTGGCTTTATGACCACGCCCCCTCGCCGACCGGCCCTCAATCATGTGCTAATTGTCAAAGATCGACAGGGGCCAAAGGCCTACTGGTTGACAGCCGAGCTCTACTCATTGGGCCGGGATCCGCGCAACAGTATTCGCATTGACTCGCAGTACGCCTCTCGCTACCACGCTATTTTGGTTAAAACCGAATCTCCTTCTTCTCCCGACGGGTTCACCTACCAAATTATCGACGGCGACATTCAGGGCAATCCTAGCACCAATGGCCTTTACGTGGGTGGGCAACGGGTGGAATTTCGGGATCTTGAGGATGGGGACGAGATCCAGTTTGGCAGCGATGCCACTGCCACCTACTCACTGCAGAGCAAAGATCTGGATGCAATTCTCGCCACCTTTGAAAACACCCAGATTGTCGGGTTGTGAAAGCCCGGCTTTCCTGTTGGGTTTTGGCGCGTAAGCTGTTATGGGATCCTCCCTTCAGCTGGTTGGTTAAGGGGGTAGCTAGCCGATGTCAGAAGCTGGAGTTACTCGCGCTGCTTGGGTGGTGGCAGCTTTGGTTTTGTCGGCGGTGCTGGGGCCGCGGGTTGCCATGCCCCTGGTAGGACTGGTGGGGCTGGTCATCGTCGAGCAAGTGGCCTTTGGGGGGCGGATTTCAGGGTTGCTGGGCGGGCTGCTGGATTGGGCTTCGCCGGCCTACCGGCAGCGGGTCATCCGCCACGAAGCGGGGCACATTTTGGTGGCCCATCTGCTCGGGATCCCGTTGTTGGGCTATGTGCTTAGTCCCTGGCAAGCCTTTCGACGGGGGATGCCTGGCTACGGCGGGGTGGAGTTGGATCGGGCCCCGATGCACACTTGGCAGGCTCAGGGAAGGATCCCTTGGGCAGAGGTGGAGCGCTACGGCACGTTCTGGATGGCGGGGGCAGCCGCAGAATCGTTGCACTACAGCCAAATTACGGGCGATACAGAGGATCGGCAGCAGTTGGCAACGCTGTTGGCAGCGCAGCCCTTGACCTCTCCAGCCAAAATGAAGGTCCAAATCAACCGCTTCTTGCGCCAGGGACGAGCGCTGTTGCAGGCCCACCCCCAGACCTATGCCGTCGCCGTCCAATCTCTGGAGCAGGGAGCCGCCTGGGAAGACTGCCTGGCGGCCATCGCTGCCAGCCTGGAACAAGAGACGGCCCAGGAGGGTTAACCGGGGCCCGGATCCCATCGCCGTATTCTGGAGCCGCTTGCTGATAAACTGTGACATACGAAAAAACAAAAGCTGGGATCCCTGCCTATCCATTTGGGTTTCTGCTTTGGGATCCCCTTCTTTAGTTGTCTTCTGAGCGTCTTTTAGGGAGGATCCACCTTGCGTCCCATCCTCATCGCCGGCAACTGGAAGATGTACAAAACCCAGGCTGAGGCCCGCCAGTTTCTGCGGGAGTTTGCTCCGGCTCTGCAAGCGTCGTCCTTAGGAGCGGCTTCACAACGGCAGATCATCCTGTGTGTGCCCTTCACAGACCTGTCCGTGGTGGCAGAGCAAACGCGGGGATCCGGCATCGCCGTGGGAGCACAAAACCTGCATTGGGAGGATCAGGGGGCGTTTACCGGGGAGATCTCCGGCCCCATGCTGGCGGAATTGGGGGTGCGCTACGTGATCGTCGGCCACAGTGAACGGCGGCAATACTTCGGCGAGACAGATGAAACCGTGAATCGGCGCTTGGCAGCGGCGCAGCGGCATGGCCTCACCCCCATCTTGTGCGTGGGCGAAAGCCAGGAGCAGCGACGGCAGGGCTTGATCGAGTCTTGGATCCTAGGGCAGTTGGATCGCGCCTTGGCAGGGATCGATCTGGAGAACCTGGTGATTGCCTACGAGCCGATCTGGGCCATCGGCACCGGCGACACCTGTGCAGCCGCAGAGGCCAATCGGGTCATCGGCTTGATCCGCCAGCACCTGGGCGCCGACCAACTGCCCCTCCTGTATGGCGGCTCGGTCAAAGCCGGCAACATCGACGAGCTGATGGCCCAACCCCAGATCGACGGAGTGCTGGTGGGCGGGGCCAGCCTCGATCCGCGGGAGTTTGCCCGCATCGCCAACTTTCAGGCCCTGACCCCGGCCTCAATTGCTCAGTAGGTTCTTCTGCCCCCACAGCAGGGCCACCGGAAAAGACTTGAGGAGGATGCCCACCGGCAAGGTTTCGCCGGCAGGGATCCCTTCTTGGGTCAGCCCGTTCACCCACTCCAGCCGCTTCCAGCGGGGCAGATGAATTTCAGTATCTTTCCAAACGGCTTCTCCCAGGGGATCCTGCGTCTCGTCGATCAACGAGGTCAAAAAGCGGGGTGACACCGTAATCAAAACCTGCTTCTCGTGCTGGCGGGCAAAAGCCACCACGTGGGCAGCATGGGATCCGCTCACCTGCAGGGGAATGTAATTTCCGCCAAGAAACAACTGCGGCTGTTCCTGACGGGCCCTGAGCACAAGATGAATGAGAAACAGCTTAATGCGTCCGTCGCGGCGGTGGGACAGCAGATCTTCGACAAGCTGTAGAGGATCCTGTTTGACTCGCCGTTGAATTTCTTCTAAGTAGGCGAGGCGACGAGAAAAATCTACAGGCCGACGATTGTCGGGATCCACCATACTTAGATCCCATAGCTCGGTACCTTGGTAAATATCCGGGATCCCAGGGCTGGTGAGCTTGATCAGCGTTTGCGAGAGGGAATTCAAGATGCCAAAGTGGGCAATTTTGCGTTGGAAAGGCAAGAAGGACTCCAAAAAGGGGCTTGAAGTCTGTAGGATCTGATCGATAAAAGCGAGGGTGGCTTCTTCATACTCGGTATCGGGGCGAAGCCAAGCGGTGTGAACTTTGGCTTCCCGCACAGCTTTGATGGCATAGTCCTTAACCCGCTGCACGAACTGGGGCACCTCTTCCGCTTGGAAGGGATAAGAGCCGAGCAAAGTCTGGTAGAGCAGATACTCATCGTTGCGATCTGGCAGTTCCGAGCGCTTGGCTTGATTGCTGCGGACCTTGTAACCGAGGTTCAGCTCATGCCAAAGGTTGATGTGTTTTTTCCATTCAGCAGGGATTTCAGACAGCACATTCAGGCGGGCTCGTACATCTTCGCCGCGTTTGGTATCGTGGGTAGAGGAAGCATTCATCGAAAAAGGCCACTCGGCTGCTCGTTCTTGGTTAAAGCGGTGAAACTCCTGCAGAGAAAAGCCAAAACGGCAGGGATCCCCGCCCACTTCGTTTAAGGATAGTAGCCGGTTATAAACATAGAAGGCCGTATCCTCTACCCCTTTGGCCATGAGAGGGCCGGCCAACTGTTGCAGGCGCATGGCAAAGTAGATCTGCTCGTTTCTCTCTTGCTCTGACAAATTGTCGAGAGACTCCAGGCAGAGAAAACGCTGCAGAAAATTTAGTTCGTTTACCAAGATGGGCAGGTTCTCCTTGGCTTTCTCTACAGCTTTACGGATAACCTGCTGACCTTCTGGGCTGAGGATCCCTTGGTGGATGTAAACTCGATAAACCGGGAAGCACACCAAAACTTCCACCAGGGCTCGGCGCAAGCTGTAGAGGGTAAAGTCGTTAGCGTAGCGGTGATGGCTGGTGATCTGCTTGAGCAAAAAAGCAAGATTATCCATATCACCTGCCAGGTTGCGCTCGATGATCAAACGTTTTTTGTCTTCAATCACCTGTTCTGGGGAATGTCGTAGGTTCGTAAAGTCTTGATAAAGAGAGTCAAAAGCCTCTGCATTTTCTTCCTGGCAAAAAAGACCATTGAGCTTGGCTAAAAAGTCGTATCCTGTTGTGCCTTGAATCGGCCATTGCTGAGGCAGTTTCTCATCGGCTTCTAGGATTTTCTCTACCACGATGTAGAGATCTGGGCAGCGTTCCCGCAGGCGATGGAGATATTCTTCCGGGTTAAACAGGCCGTCGATGTGGTCGATACGTAAGCCTGTAAAGCGCTCTTGTTCTGCCAGCTTAAGGATAAGCTGATGTGTTTTGCGAAAGACCTCGCGATCCTCCATCCGCAGCGAGATCAGCTCGTTAATGGTGAAGAAGCGACGGTAGTTGATTTCCTCGGCGCCCACTTTCCAGAAGGAAAGGCGGAAATTCTGCCGCGCCAAAAGGTCGTCCAACAAGTCAAAGCTTGAGGGATCCCCCGGCTTGCCGTTAAAGATGGCAATGTTCTCGTCAAAGAAGTTTTGAATAGATTGGCTAGACGTGTAAAGCTCCCAAAGGGAGTGCTTAGCAAAGTTAATTTGATCGGTGCGTTCTAGGAGATCTTCCTTGCTGGGTATAAATCTCAGGCTGAAGAGGATCCCGAGTAACTTGATGTAGTCGGGGTGGCTTCGCCCTAACTTCCGCCGCAATTTACCTAAGTTGTAGGTAAAAACATCGGCATAGGTATCGATATTCAGAGGAAATCTCAGGTTATAGTAGTTGATGCTGAGGCCATCGGCATCGTAACGAAGCTGAATTTGACCAGACTCCAAACATTTATCGTAGAAATCTCCCAAAAAGGGTGCCAAGATCCTGCCTTTAATACCCAGATAGGAGTGGTTCCAGTTGACATCAAAGTAATCGATAAAGTCTGAGTTGGGCCCACTTTCTAGAACATCCATCAACATTTGGTTTTGGCCGTCATAGGCCATGTGGTTGGGCACGATGTCTTGGATCCAGCCGATTCCCTGCTGATTGAGGGTTTCCCACAAGAGCTCAAACTTTTCACTTCCCCCCAGTTCCTGGTTAATCTGCCTCGGATCCACCACGTCGTAGCCGTGGGTGCTACCGCTGCGGGCTTGGAAGATGGGAGAGGCATACAAGTCGCTGATGCCCAGCAACTTCAGGTAGGGAACCATTTGCCGTGCTGCCTCGAAGTCAAACCCAGCATGAAACTGAATGCGATAGGTGGAAGTCGGGATCCGCATGATGACCTTAGAACGACGACAAAGGGGTCTAGCTTGCAAACGGACTAGGGTCGAGAGAAGAGATGTTTCCAGAGTAGCGGCTAAAATCAAGAAACCATGTAGGGAAGGGCGGAGTCTGCCGAGGCAACAGTTGGAGGGGGTTCACAGCCCTCAGTTGCAGGTCAGCCCGGACATGCCCAGCTCTCTTGGTCTCCATCCCTTGACGGCCGACAGCAGGGATCCCCAAGCTCCAGCCGCCCGCCTGCTTTTGAAGCCTTTTTCTCCCCATCTTGTCTATGTCATCCATTCAACAAGAACCTCGCATTCTGCTGGGCCTGCGGGCCGACCAGTTTCGCCATCCTGTGGATCTGCAGGCAACCCGCTCTCTGCAGCAGGTGCCGGGGCTGGGCCTGCTGATTCAAAACTGGCTCGGCTCAACAGCAGGACAGGTCTTTTATCTGGATAACATCGCTTCCAGTATTCAAATTAACGAGCATCAGCTGCCGGAGATTCACCAGCTTTTGGTGCAGGCCTGTCGCATCTTGGATCTGGACGTGCCCCAGCTCTATGTGCGGCAGAACCCCACGCCCAATGCCTATACCTTTGCCATGCAGGGGAAAAAGCCTTTTATCGTTTTGCACAGCTCTCTGCTGGATCTGTTGGAGCCGCCGGAAATTCAAGCCGTGATCGCCCATGAATTGGGCCATTTGAAATGTAATCACGGCGTCTACTTGACGATGGCCAACATCCTCATGCTCTCCACCAGCTTGCTCCCCTTCGGCGGGCTGTTTTATCAGGCGTTGCAGGAGCAACTGATGCACTGGCTGCGGTGCGCCGAGTTTACCTGTGACCGGGCGGCGCTGTTGGTCACCCAAGACGCCAAGACGGTGATCTCGGTGTTGATGAAGTTGTGCGGTGGATCCCCGCAATTGGCCTCTAAGCTGAATGTGGACGCCTTTTTGGAGCAGGCCCGCGCTTACGACGAGCTGGACGGGGATCTGTGGCAGATGGAGCTGAAGCAGATGCAAACGGTGGGGCGCACCCATCCGCTGCCGGTCCTGCGGGCCAGAGAAATCGAGCGTTGGTTCCGCAGCAACACCTACCAGCAAATCCTGGAGCTGCAGGGAGCGGCTGCTTCCTAAGTGCCGATGATGGATCCCCCCGATGTGCCCCAGGGCTTGCCTCTCATTTTGGGGGAGGTGCTTTTCGACTGCTTCCCCAGCCAGGTGGTGCTGGGCGGTGCGGCTTTGAACGTGGCTTGGAACCTCAAGGGGCTAGGATCCGATCCCCTCTTGCTTAGCCGCATCGGCCAAGACGAAGCGGCAGAAAAGTTGTTGGCGGCGCTGCGGCGGCAGGGGCTGCGCCTGGAAGGTTTGCAACGGGATCCGATTCACCCCACCGGCCAAGTCCAAGTCACGCTGGATGCAGAGGGGATCCCAAGCTTTGCCATCTTGCCCGACCAAGCCTACGACTACATTCAGTTGGATATCGGGGTTCTCCAGCCCAGCCTGCTCTATCGGGGCAGCTTGGCGGCGCGACGGGAAGCGGCCCATCGCCACTTTCAGGAGACGATCCCCGCCCTTCGCTGTCCGGTGTTTTTGGATCTCAACCTGCGGGATCCCTGGTGGCAGCCGGATCCCATCCGGGAGATGCTGCGCACCTGCGATTGGCTGAAGCTAAACCAGGCGGAGCTGGAGCAGGTGGCGCGGCTAGAAGGGATCCCTGCCAAAGAGGTGCGGGAGCAAGGGCAGATCCTGCGGGCGCAGTTGAACCTGAAAGGTCTATTTTTGACTCTAGGGGCCGCAGGTGCGCTCCTGATCACCCCCGCCCAGGTTTATCAGGCCGACCCGGTTTCCGTACCTCAGATGGTGGATACGGTGGGCGCTGGAGATGGCTTCAGTGCCGTGGCCATCCTGGGCCTGCTGCGGGGATGGCCAGAGGAGGTGTTGCTGCAGCGGGCGGTGCAATTTGCCTCGGCCATCTGCGGGATCGCGGGGGGTGCGCCTCAGGATTCGGAGTTCTATCGGCCTTTCCGGCAGGAGTGGCGGCTCTGAAGCCTACTGAAACTGGCGCAGGTGAAACTGGGCGTAGCGCCCCCCTTTGCCCAGCAGCTCGCGGTGATTTCCTTGCTCCAGCAGTTGCCCTTGCTCCAAGACAAAAATGCGGTGGGCGGTGCGCACTGTCGAGAGGCGGTGGGCGATAACAAAAACGGTGCAGCGTTGCATCAGCCGTTGCAGCGCCTCCTGCACCAACGCTTCCGACTCGTTGTCCAAAGCAGAGGTGGCCTCGTCCAGGATCAAGATCTTGGGGTTGAGCAACACGGCGCGGGCAATGGCCAGCCGTTGCCGTTGTCCGCCGGAAAGGGTGACCCCGCGTTCTCCCACGCGGGTGGCGTAGCCATCGGGTAAGCTCTCGATAAAGGTGTCGATGTTGGCCACCTGGGCCGCCTGGCGTACCGCTTCCAGGTCAAACTGCTCTTGTCCGTAGGCGATGTTGCTGGCAATGGTTCCCGAAAACAGGGTGATCTCCTGCGGCACAATGCCAATCTGGCGGCGCAGGCTCTTGAGGGTGACGGTGCGGATGTCGATGCCGTCGATGCGGATGCAGCCCTGCTGCGGATCGTAAAAGCGGGGAATCAAGCTCACCAGGGTGGATTTGCCGGCACCGGAGGATCCCACCAAGGCCACGATCTCGCCGGGAGACACCTGAAAGCTGATTTCCTTGAGCACCGGCTGATCCGGTTTGTAGGCAAAGGAAACTTGCTCGAACTCCACCCAGCCCTGAATGGGGGGCATAGGCCGAGCGCCGGGCAGCTCCCGGATCTGCGAGCGAGTGTTCAGCAGCTCGAAAATCCGCTCCACCGAAGCCTCACCCTGTTTCAGCTCGCTGTAGTTGTTGGTGATGTGCACAATGGGGTCGATCAACATGGCAACACCGGCAATAAAGCCGAGAAACTGGCTGCCGGTCAGGTTGCCCTGGCTAATTTGCCAGCCGCCCACCCAAAACACCCCCAACACGCTCATGGCGTACAGGAAACCCACCACCGGGTCTTGGATGGCTTTCACCTGCTCGGTCTGAAACCGGGCCAGGCGGTTGCTTTCGGCAATGGCACTGAAGCGGCGAATTTCGTAGTCCTCGGCCGCAAAGGCGCGAGTGAGACTGATGCCGGCAAACACTTCTGTCAAGAGGGCGGCCAAATCCGACATCTTCTCTTGGTTGAGGCGGGAGCGAAACAAGAGGCGATCCCCAAACCAACTGATCAAAGCGGCCATCAGGGGGGCGATCAGCAGGGTGGTCAAGGTGAGAATGCCGTTGAGATAAAACAGGTAGGCCACCACCGCCAAGATGGTGAGCACGCTGGGGATGAAACGGTGGAAAAAGCGTTGCACCACCTCTCCCACCCGATCCAGATCCCCTGTCAGGCGATAGACCAGATCGCCGGTGCGGCTGCCGGAAAAATAATCCACATCCAGCGCTTGCAAATGGGCATAGATCTGTTGGCGCAATTCCAACACCATTTGCAGGGAAGCCCTCGCCATCAGGGTGTCTTGGCCGTACTGGAAGGCGCCACGCACCAAGAAAAACACCACTCCAATCAGGGCCAGCGTCCGCAATTGCCCCAGATCCCCGGCGCCGATGGAGCGGGCCACCCACTCGATCAAGTAGGCAAGCGCGGGCATGGTCAGGACAAAGCCAAGAGTGCAGGTCAGCCCCAACAACAACATCCACAGATGGGGCCGGATAAAAGGGATGAGACGGCGATAGCTACGACCCGGATGCACCAATCCCAAACCAGAAGGGCCTCTGACTCAACCAGCTTACAGGATACTGTTGCCCACTGCTGCCGGGATCCTTGAAACTGGCCGGTCGAGTTGAAAGCCGCTGCGGCCATTTTCTTTGACCGCTGTTACATGGAAGCCGGCCAGTAGGTGCTGGGAGCATAACCGGGCATCAACACGATCAGCCATACTCTTGCTAGTTAGAATTACTTGCATTAGCAAAGAACCTCAACCAGGCCCGGAGAAGACGCAGATGACCCACATCCTGCCGCCGCGGGATCCCCGCTGTTTCCACAACATAGAGAGATAGAGAGTCAGACTGAGGGATATAACTCCACCACTTAACTCAGCTACAGGATATCTCTATTGCAACTACTTTCAATAAATTAGGGGCATGGTAGGGGTTTTCTTTGATAAAGAGTTGCATCAAGCTGGGAAGGTCTGGTAAAGTGCTTACCCAAATGGCAATTGCTAAAGATTTGCAGTTAAGCCTTCTCAGGAGAACGGGTCGCGGAGTGGCAAGCATGACATGGCAACAGGTGCAGGCGGGCGTGTGGTGTCGGCAGTTGGGGCAACTGGCGCCCCAGTGGTGGCTGGGGTGGAGCCCTGAGCAGGGCTTCCAGCTCTACCGCCAAGAGTCCCTGCCTTCTCTCTCTGCTTTGCGGATGCGCTACCAGGAGCAGGATGGCTGGCTGGATGTGTTTTTGGGAGAAGCCGAGCAACATCCCCAGCGGCGGCGCAGTCTCCTCGATGCAACGGCGCGGGTGGCTTTGCACTACTTGCCGGAAGATCTGGCTCAGATTCGGTCCCTGAAGTGTCCTCACGAGCGCATTCCTCTGGAGCTTTGGCAACGGCTAACCCAGCAACGGAGTTGAGGACTACCCAATGCTATTTTGCTCTCCGCTTGGCCAGGCTTAAGCTGGGAAGGGAAGCGTAGCGGCTGAAGCCATGACCGTTTCTGAGCGCCAACCCAAGCAACCCTTTGAGCAGCAAGCCAGTGGGCTGACTTCTCGCCGCCTTTTGAAGGGATCCATCATCGGCGCCGGGCAGGTGGGCATGGCCTGTGCCTACTCGATGGTGATCCAGAACACCCTCGATGAGCTGGTTCTTCACGACATCGACCGCGCCAAGCTGGAAGGGGAAGTGATGGATCTGGTGCACGGGATCCCTTTTGTGGAGCCGACGCGGATCTGGGCGGGAGAGCTGGCCGATTGCGCCGGCTCAGACGTCGTGATTGTGACGGCGGGAGCCAAGCAGCGGCCTGGCGAAACCCGTTTGGATCTGGTTCACCGCAACGTTGAGATTTTCAAAAGCCTGATCCCGGCCCTGATGGAGCATTGCCCCAGCGCCATTTTCCTGGTGGTGAGCAACCCCGTCGATATCATGACCTATGTTTCCCTGAAGGTGTCGGGGCTGCCGGCGGGGCAGGTGCTGGGATCGGGCACGGTGTTGGATACGGCCCGCTTCCGCTATCTTTTGGCCCGGCGGCTGGGGGTGGATCCGCGCAGCCTGCACGCCTACATTATCGGCGAACACGGAGATAGCGAGGTGGCCGTCTGGAGCAAGGTGAACATTGCCGGCACGCCGATTGGCCAGCTCTCGCCGGAGTGGGATCCCGCCCAGTTGGGGGATATTTTCGAGCAGGTGCGCAATGCCGCCTATGAGATCATCCGCCGCAAAGGGGCCACCAGCTATGCCATTGGTCTGGGGGTGACGCAAATTGTCCAGGCCCTGGTACGGGATCAGCGGCGCGTTTTAACCGTGAGCAGCCTCACCCAGGGGGAGTATGGTCTGCCGGAGGTCTGCCTCAGTTTGCCGAGAGTGGTCGGTCGGCAGGGGGTGGAGCGCACGCTGGCCATGTCCCTCACCGAGAGCGAGCAACAGCAACTGCACCGCTCGGCCCAGATCCTGCGGCAAGTCATCGACAGCATCCGGTGGTAGCCTAGAGCTCCTCTACCTTTCCATCCCAACTGGGGGATCTTTTGGGATCCCTTGGGGGGAGGGCTGAAGCTAGCGGCAGGAGGTGGTCTATGGAAACAGACGTGCAACGGGCACAGCAGGTAACCCAACCTGAGAAGGACTCCCCCGCTTGGGCAGGGATCCCGCTGCAGAAAGGTCTTGGCCAGCGGCTGCGGCAACACGTCAACCCCCTACAGGCGCAATACCAACAGCCCACCCCCCCGCCCCACTGGGAACGGGTGTACCGGCGGCTGGGGCAACCCTTTCATTTGGATATCGGCAGCGGGAGCGGACGCTTTTTGCTGCGCATCGCCCAGGAGCAGCCCGACTGGAACTTTTTGGGCGTGGAGATTCGACAGCCGCTGGTGGAGCGGGCCAATGCTTGGCGGGACGAGCTGGGGCTGGATAACGTCCATTTCCTCTTTGCCAACATCAACGTCTCGCTGCGGCATCTATTTGCCCCGGGGGATCTCAGCCGAGTCACCATCCAATTTCCGGATCCCTGGTTTAAAAAGCGCCATCACAAACGGCGGATCGTCCAACCGCAACTGGTGGCGGATCTGGCCCTGCTGCTGCAACCGGGCAGCCCCGTCTTCCTGCAGTCGGACGTGCGGGAAGTGGCCGAGGAAATGGCAGCTCGATTTTTAGACCATCCGCAGTTTTGGGATCCCTGCCAGGGGCCCATCGATGACAACCCCTTCGGTATTCCTACCGAGCGGGAGTGGCAGTGTCTGCAGTTGGGGCTGCCCATCTACCGTTATTGGCTAGAGCGCCGCTGACCCCTTCATCCTGCCGAAGCCAATAGAAGCTAGGATATAACCCGCTGGAGTTGCCTCTGTTGCTGTCATGTCTCCCTCTGACGCCACGGCCTCGGTCGATCCCCATTGGCTTTCTGTTCGCCGTGGGATCCTCAACCTGCTGAGCCTATTGGCCCTTTTGATTGTCGGGCTTTCGCTTTCCAGCAGTTGGTTTCAGCCGCCGCCCCAAACGCGGTTGGATCTGTTGCAAACCCATCTCGCCCTGCAGGCTGCCCGCACCCTCGACGATCCCCGCTATCAGGATCTGGCGCGGGCTTTGCTGGGGCAGAACGTTTTCGAGCTGGCCCACAATCGCTACCGGCAGGTGGCCGACAACTACGCCGAACGCCTGCAGCGCCTCAAACGGATGGCACGGCTGGAAAGGGCGACTCCCTCGGAGGCGGGCAGATCCGAATTGGCCAGCCTCTCGGATGCGGTGGGGCCGGCCTCAACTCCAGAAGAAGTGGATCCCGTTCTGCTGGCTTCTGTCCAGGAGCTGCAGGCGGAGCTGGACGCCCTGCGGCTGCGCCTGGGCCTGCTCTCCGCCTACCAGGAGGATCTGGAGGCAGCCCAGCAGCAGTGGCAGCAGGTGATCGATCCAGAACGTCCCTTGGAGCTGGAATCCCGCCAAAAAGGGGTGGCGCGGCTCTTGCAAGGGCTGTGGGGAACGCCACGGCGCATCTTGCCGGAGGCCGAGGTGCAGATCCGCAACCACCTGGACGGCTGGTTTGAGGCAGTGGCCCTGCAGCAGCTCTACCGGCTGCAACAGCGCAGCGACAGCCTCAATGCCCTCAACCAGGAGCAGGAAAAATTGGCCTTGGCAGCTCTGTTCCGGCTGGCAGTGGTGGGCGGGATCCCGATGCTGGGGGCGCTGCTGGGGCTAATCCTCCTGTTGGGTTGGCTGGGCTGGAGCTTCTGGCGCCAACGTCCGCTCCTCGGCCCGCCGTGGGAGGTGCCTTGGCCGGGGATCGGAGCGCAGGCGGTGCTGACCGGTTGGTTTTTGGGGTTCATTCTCCTCAATACCTTGGTGCCTCGCCTTTACATGGTTCTGCTCGGCTTGGGGGCACAACAGCTCAGCCCTTGGCATCAGGCGGTGGCCTTGTTTCTCACCTACAACGCCGGCGCTCTGCTGGGGGCGGCGCTGTTGTACCGGCTTCTTCGGATCTATCCCGGTTGGCAGAAGGCGTTGCAGGTGCGGCTGTGGGGCCCTTGGCCGCTCTGGGGCCTATGCGGCTACTGGGTGGCCCTACCTTTGGTGGTGCTGGCAGCGGCGCTGTCGCAGTTGCTGCTGCCCCAAGCAGGGGGTGGGAACCCCATCTTGCCGCTGCTGCTGGACAGCCACGGCTGGGGGGCGCGCTTGCTGTTTTTGGCCGTGGTGTCTGTCTGTGCCCCCGTTTTTGAGGAGGTGCTGTTCCGGGGCTTTTGGCTGCCTACGCTGAGCCGCTACTTGCCGATGGGGGCTGCCATCTTGCTCAGCGCCTTCACCTTTGCCCTTGCCCACCTCAACCTTTCCGATCTGCTGCCGCTGACCATGCTGGGGGTGGTGCTGGGGGTGGTGTACAGCCACAGCCGCAACCTGTTGGCCCCCATCCTGCTGCACAGCCTCTGGAATACGGGATCCCTGGTCACGCTGCTGGTGCTGGGGGGCGCTTCCTGAGCGGAGTTTGGCCTACTTTTTCTTGCCAAAGAGGCGGCTCCAGAAGCCGCCGTTGTCTTCTTTGCGCGGCGGTGGCACGATTTTCTGGGCTTGGGACGTCTGGCGGCTGGCGGCAGGGACGGGAACCGGCTGCTGGGTGGTGACCTGCTGCAACCAGCGGCGCACCTCCGCCATCAACTCGGCGTTGGCCGGCTCAAGGCGGCTGGCCTGCAGGAAGTCGGCCTTGGCCATGCCGGCGTTGCCCTGCTTGAGGTGGGCGATACCCCGGTGCAGATAGTAGCGGGCCACGTTGGGCTGGGCGCTGATGGCGAAGTTCAGATACTGCACCGCATCCCGGTATTGCTTGCGCTCGATCATGTCCAGCGCCTGCAGGAAGCGAGTCTCAGCGGGGCTGAGTTGCGGAGTTGGGGGCGGGGTGGGCGGGGCAGTAGGAGACGGAACGGGGGAGCTGGCCGGGATCCCACCCAAGGTGGTGCGGCTGGGGGAAGGGGTTGGGATCCCAGTCAGGGTGGTGGTTCTGGCGGCAGGGGCGGGGATCCCTTTGTAGCCGGCTTTGAGCAGCAGGTAGGCCAGGTTCAGCTCGCTCAGTTGCTCGGTTTTCTCCAGCAGCGTGGTCATAGAGCTGTATTGCTCTTTGGCCAGCTTCTCCACTCGCCGGACGTATTCTTCCTGCCAATCAGAGCGCTCGGCCAGGTCTTTGACGGCTTCTCCAGTGGGCCACAGATCGGGGGGCGGCGACTCCAGCAGGCGTTGAACGCGCAGCTTGAGCACAGTCTCGTATTCTGACCGTTCCCGCTCCTTGGTCAGCACTTCGTTGGCCGGGCTGACCAGCTTGGCAAAGAGGACGTTGGCCCGCTCTGCCCCTTCCGGATCCCCGACAAAGCGATCCGGGTGCAGGGCCTTGGCCGCCTGCAAGTAGCCGCGCCGGATCCCCTTGGAGTCGGCGGTGAGGGGTACGCCCAAGATGGCGAAATGGTCCGTCTCGTAGCGGGCTAGTCCTCGGCTGAGGCGGGGGACATCAGAGTTGGATCCCATAGTTGCCACTTCTCCAAGATGCGTTGCAAAGTTCCGTTCTCGGTCAGGATTGCGATTGCCCCATCCACGGCTTCCTTCAGAGAAGGATGCTGCGAGGATACCACGCCCACCAGAGGAATCGGGAACAGAGGCGGCCCCGCCAGGCGCAGCCGGGATCCTGCCTGGCGCAGGCTCAGGGCGGCAACGGGCTGATCGACGAGTACGGCATCCAACTGGCCGGCCTGGAGCTGAGCAAACAGGCGCTCCGGGTTGCTGGTGGCAAAAAGACGAATGGCGTTGCCCCGCCTCTCGTTGTACGCCTCCAACAGAGCTGCTCCCGTACTGTTCACTACAATGCCCACTTTGCGGCCAAATAATTGCGACAGCGCCTCAATGGGAGTTTCCCCTGGCCCCGGATCCCGTACCACCAAGCGCTGGGGGCTGAGGTAGTAGGGTCGGGTGGCGAGAAATTGCTGTGGATCCAAGCCCAAAGCTTCCCGCGCCCCCCAGATGAGATCCACCTCATCCGCTTGCAAAGCCGCCAACTGCTGACTCCAAGCCACGTAGACGGGCTCCACCTGCACCTGCAGCGTCTGGGCAAGCGCCTCGAGGATATCCCACTCAAAGCCGGCGTAGGTTTGCCGCTCTAGGTCGGTGTAGAGGTAAGCCGGGCCCAGGCTGGGATCCAGGCCAACCCGGATGCGCCCCCGCGCCTGAATTTCGGCCCAACGGGAATCGGGGGGCTGGGCTCGCTCGCCGGCAGGAGCGGGCAGGGCCGGTTTTTGGGCAGGCTGAGGGTAGGCCGGGATCCCCAAGAGAAGCGCCAGGCCAAACCCTGCCGCCCAACAACAACGCCGGAGTGTTTTCCCGGCCAAGCTATCTCTCTGACCTTGGGAAGGAGCCATAAGGGCCTGTGCGTAAAGCTTACCCAATTTTTGCCTGAACTTTACCTCATCTTTATCTTTGGCCGTTTCGCTCTCGAGGCCGCCGCATGGGGAAGGAGACCGGCAGGGGGCTGACCTGGGCCAGTTCTTCCTGAAGAGCAGCGTGTAACCAGCCGTTGCTGGCCAGCAGGCGGCCACTGTACACATCCACCGGGCTGCCATCGTAGGCAGTGACCTTGCCGCCGGCCTCTCGCACCAAGACAATCCCGGCGGCAATGTCCCAGGGGGAGAGACCTCGCTCCCAATAGCCGTCCAACTGGCCGGTGGCCACGTAGGCCAAGTCCAGGGCAGCCGATCCGCCCCGGCGCACTCCCTGGGTGAGGTGGGTGAAGTGGCAGAACTCAGCGTAGTTGTTGTCCGGGGTTTCGCGCCGGTCATAGGCAAAGCCGGTTACCAAGAGGCTGCGGGAGAGTTCGGTAGTAGAGGAGACGCGGATGGGCTGGCGGTTGCGGGTGGCTCCCATCCCCTGCACGGCGCGAAAGAGATCCCCGCGAAAGATGTCGCAGACCACTCCTAGCACCGGCTCCCGCCCCTCCAGCAGACCAATAGAAACGGCAGCAAAGGGATAGCCGTGGGCAAAGTTGGTGGTGCCATCGAGGGGATCGATCATCCAGGCGTAGGTGCCCTGCGGGGATCCCTGCTGGCCGGATTCTTCCGTCAAGATCACGTCTTCGGGGAAGTGCCGCCTCAAGATTTTTATGATCAGCTCCTCGGAAGCGCGATCCGCTGTCGTCACCAGGTCGCCCGGGCGTTTCTCCTCAATGGCAAGGTTGCCCCCCACGTAACTGCGCAGCAAAGCCCCTGCCTCCAGAGCCGCCTCTGTGGCCACATCCAACCGACGCAACAGGGCCTCCGTCACACCCACACCTCAAGGCTACAAACCTGCTACCCAGAATAGCCCGCCCGCGGCCAAGGCTGTGGCTCCCAAGGGATCCGTTAAAACACGAGTAGCTTTGACTTGAACCCAAACCTAATTTTCTTTGGGAAACGGAGTATCTCCAAAGCCGCCTGTGGCGTATAGTAGGGTACATCAAGGCTTGTGGGTTTTCCGACAGCCTGCCGAGGCCGAGTTTTTTGGAAAGGGTAGGGTTTTGAGGAACTCTAAGGTTTAAGGGCTTAGACTTGAAGAGCTAGGCTGCCGGGCATGCGGTTGAGCGTCGAGGAGGAAACGCTGTTGCCACAGAGCTACGACGAGTTTTTGACCTCCATCACAGAGGTGGGCGGGGGGAGTTCTCTTTCCAGCCAAGGCTTTGACCTGCCGCTGGATCTGTTCGACCAAGTCCCTGAGCAGCCGTTGTCTCACCCGGAGTTTACCCTGTCCGTTTGCCATCCTGTGCGGCCCTGCAGCTACATCCTGCGGGAGAACATCTACACGGTTGGCCGGGATCCCTCCAACGCCATTCAGATCGTCAACCGGTTTGTCTCGCGTCGCCATGCTTACCTGGTGCGGGTGTCCACCCAGTCCAGCCGGACAGGGTTTACCTACTGCCTGATCGACGGCAACCGCAAGGGGCAGGCCAGTACCAATGGGGTGTTTGTCAACGGCACGCGGGTGGCTACCCACTACCTGAAGAGTGGGGATGTCATCTACTTTGGGCCGGAGATCCGTGCCTATTTCTTCGAGGTGGCTCGCATTCTCTCTCTGAACCCCTTTGACGCTGGCTCCGGCCTTGGCGAAGAGCTGCCGCTTCCCCACGATACAGGAGGCCAGCGCAACCGTTGACAGACCTGAGCCTGCATCGCTACATTAGTTAAGCTGGTTAAGCAATGTGAATTGGGGCATCGCCAAGCGGTAAGGCAGCGGGTTTTGGTCCCGCCATTCGGTGGTTCGAATCCATCTGCCCCAGCTCAAAGTCTGGCAAGTGCAGAGGCGCAGGTTGCTGGGATCTGTTGTAGGCCCGCAGCCGCGAATCTACACTGCAAGCGTTTTGATCGGGGGAACTGGGGAGTCGCTTTTGCCGACGGATGCCCTGTCTGGGCGCGACGGTCGGTGGAGAGAATGGCGACAGCTTGCAACCAAGGGTGAGGGATCCGGGGTGAGCCGTTCAGGTCGAGCCTTGATGGTGGTGGGAACTTCTTCCCATGTGGGCAAAACCCTTTTGGTAACGGCCCTCTGTCGCCTTCTCAAGAAAGCAGGAAAAAGGGTTGCCCCTTTCAAAGCTCAGAATATGTCCCTCAACGCCTATGTCACCGCCGAGGGCAAAGAGATCGCCTACGCGCAGGCTCTGCAAGCCTGGGCCGCCGGGATCCCGCCTGCGGTGGAGATGAACCCGATCCTGTTGAAGCCCCAGGGCAACCTGACTTCCCAGATCGTCTTGAATGGAGTGGCGGTGGGCACCTGCCGCGCCGGCGAGTATTACGAACGCTGGTTTGCGCCGGCCTGGCAAGCGGTCAAAGAAGCCCTGGCCCGCTTACAACAGCAGTACGACTGGATCGTTTGCGAGGGGGCAGGCAGCCCGGCGGAGGTGAACCTCAAGCATCGGGATTTGGCAAATATGCGGGTCGCCTTGCATTTGGGATCCCCCACTTGGCTGGTGGCGGACATCGACCGGGGTGGGGCGCTGGCCCATGTGGTGGGCACGCTGCAACTGCTGGAACCGGAAGAACGAGCCCTGATCCGCGGCATTGTTATCAACAAGTTTCGCGGCTCGCGGGAGCTGCTGCAGCCCGGCCTGGATTGGCTGGAGAGCTACACCGGGATCCCGGTGGTTGGGGTTCTGCCCTGGCTGGATTGGGTGCTGCCCCAGGAAGATTCGCTGGGCATCGAGGCCGGCCCCCAACTCTGGGAAAATCGCCGTCCCAGGCGGGAAGACTCCCTGGAAATCGCCGTGGTTCGCCTGCCCCAGGTGGCCAATTTCTCCGATTTCGACCCCTTGCTGGCCGAGCCCAGCGTCCATCTGCGCTGGATTCACCCCGGCCAAAGCCTGGGATCCCCCGATGTCGTCATCCTGCCCGGCAGCAAAACCACCCTCAAGGATCTGTTGGCATTGCAAAAGACCGGCCTGGCCGACCAACTGCGCCACTATTCCGGCCACATCGTCGGCATCTGCGGCGGACTGCAGATGTTGGGGGAAACCCTCGCCGATCCCGATGGCCTAGAGGGAGTTGCCGGCACCTACCCAGGGCTGGGCTTTCTCCCTCTGACCACTGTTTTGCACCCCACCAAAGTTACCCGGCAGGTGCAGACACAAAGCTGCTGGCCCGCTCCTGCTCCCGTCCAGGGGTACGAAATCCACCAGGGATCCACCCAGGCGGATCCCGCTGGCTGCCTGCCGATCTTCGACCAAGAGAACCTGGGCTGGCGGGATCCCACGGGCCGGATTTGGGGCAGCTATCTGCACGGCCTCTTCGACAATCACCGCTGGCGGCGACACTGGCTAAACGAGTTGCGCCGCCAAAAAGGCTGGGATCCCTTGCCGGAGCTGGAAGGCCACTATGCTCAGCAGCGGGAGCAATTGCTGGAGCGGCTGGCGGAGCGGTGGCGGCCCCACCTGGACTTGCGCCTGTTGCTGGAATAGCCCTCACCCCCGGCCCCTCTCCCATCCCTCACCCCCGGCCCCTCTCCCAGAGGGAGAGGGGGGTTAAGGAGTTGCCGCCGGTTGCAGGGCGCGATCCAGGAGTTCCATCGGGTGATAAATGGGGATCCCGGCTTTGCCCTGCAGGTGCTTCTGGATTTGCAGGCGGCAGCCGATGTTGGCGGAGACGATCCCCTGGGCACCAGTGTTGAGGAGGTTGGCCACCTTCTGGGATCCCAGCTCATCTGCTATCTGGGGTTGCAGCAGGTTGTAGACGCCGGAGCTGCCACAGCAGAGGGCGGCATCGACGGGATCCCGCAGCTCCAGCCCCGGAATCTGGCGTAGCAGTTGCCGCGGCTCTTGGCTGAGGCGTTGCCCGTGCAGCATGTGGCAGGCATCTTGGTAGGCCAGCACCAAGGGATCCGGCTGCAGGGGGTACAGGGGAGCAGTCAGCCCCACCTGAGCGAGAAACTCCTGGATATCCTTGACTTTGGCCGCAAACTGGGCCGCTTTCTCGTGGTAGTCGGGATCCTTGGCCAAAAGGTGGCCGTACTCCTTGAGGGTGTGGCCGCAGCCGGAGGCAGTCACCAAAATGGCATCCAGTTCGTAGCCGGCAAAAGCATCCACCATCTGGCGGGCTAGGGTTTCTGCCTGCTGCAGTTGCCCTTGGTGGTGGGGCAAGGCCGCACAACAGCCCTGGGCAGGCGGGATCACCACCTCACAGCCGTTGTGGGTCAAGACGCGAATGCTGGCCTCGTTCACCTGCGGGGTAAACAGGCGCTGCACGCAGCCGAGGATCAGCCCCACGCGAAAGCGGCGCTCGCCCACCGCCGGGATCTGCTCCGGGTAGCGCTTGGGCAGCAGTTGCTCCACCTCCAGAGGGGGCATGAGCGATTCCATAGCTGCCAGTCGCGGGGAGACTTTTTCCAGCCCTTGGCGGATCCAGGCGCCGATCCCCATCTTCTGATAGAGCCAAAGCGGCCAAAGCAGAGGCCGCAGCCGCTCCGGGTAGGGGAAGAGGAAGAAGATAAATTGGCGGTACAGGCGATCCCAAAGACCGCGTGGGTAGTTGCGCTCGATTTGCGGGCGGGTGGCGGCAATCAGCCGGTCGTAGCGCACCCCTGAGGGGCAGGCGGTAACACAGGCCAAACAGCCCAGGCAGGTATCGAAATGGGAAACCGTGGCCACCGAAAGGGAAATCTGCCCCTGATTGAGGGCGTCCATCTGATAGATGCGCCCCCGCGGCGAGTCTGTCTCCTTGCCGAGGACGCGGTAGCTGGGGCAGGTGGTCAGACAAAACCCGCAGTGCACACAGGCATCGATTAGCTTGGGATCCGGCGGATCCAGGCTGTCAAAACTTGGCCCTTTGGATGAGCTCATTGGCCTCGACCTGTTCTCAACACTTCATCAACCCCGCAAGGAGAGGATTGGCCGTTCGGGGATCCCGCCGTCTCCTTTTGCTTCCGGGTTTTTTTGCATCTTAATCTGGGAACAGAGCGGCTGAGACTTCTATCCAGATCCAAACGCTCTTTGCATCCGTACTACCCTAGAGAAGGGACTTACCCGACCGATTTCTCCTCGTCGATCATTTCCAATGCAAGTGCAAGACCTCCTCACCCAAGCTCTTGTGGGCGCAGCTCTCTCCAGTTTGAGCCTATCTGGAGCGGCTTTGGCCCAGCCCAACCTGCGGGAGCTGCCCCCCGATCTGGCCGAACAGCTCACCACGGAGCAGATCTTGCAGGCCTGCGCCGCCAACCAAGCAGACACCCTGCCCAGCCCCTTCCCAGACGTGGTGCCGACCGATTGGGCCTACAAGGCGGTGCTCACCCTCTACTACTGTGGGGCCTACCGGGGGGCCATTCCCCCGGAGACCTTCCGGCGCCACCTGGAGCAACAACGGGGATCCCAAACTTAGCTCCCTGTCGGATACATCTCCTGGATGAGGTGGGCATAGCGCTCGGCTACCGGGTTGCGCTTGATCTTCAGCGTCTGGGTCAGGAGGCCATTTTCCACGCTCAGGGGCTCTGGCAAAAAGCGGAAGTCGGCAATTTGCTCGTGGGGCCGGTAGCCGGGACGTTCCTGGATGCGGGTTTGCACCTCCCGCAAGATCAACGCGCGCACCTGCGGGTGGGCCAGCAGCTCGGCCTCAGCAGCCGGGATCCCTTGCCCGGCGGCCCAAGCCTTGAGGGCGTCCAGGTTGGGGTAGATGAGGGCGGCCAGTTTCTTTTGGTCCTGGCCGACAATTACCATTTGGCTGATGTAAGGGGATTGCAGGCAGGCATCTTCCAGCGGCTGGGGCTCGACGTTCTCTCCGTTAAGCAGCACGATCACGTCCTTGGCCCTGCCGGTGATCACCAGTTGCCCGTCGGGGGTGAGCCAGCCCAGATCCCCTGTTTCAAACCAGCCGTCGGGGCTGAGCACCTGGGCGGTCGCCTCTGGATTGTTGTAGTAGCCCATCATCACCTGCGGCCCCCGCGCCAGGATCAGCCCCTTCGCACGGGGGGGCAGCGGCTGCCGGGTTTCCGGATCCACAATGCGAAACTCCGTGCCTGGCAAGGGGGGGCCAGCCGTGCCGCGCACATTGTTGTCGGGACGGCGCGCGCACAGCACTGGCGAGGTTTCGGTAAGGCCGTAGCCGTTGAGGATGGAAATGCCCACCACCTCGTAAAACAGGTCCAGATAGGCGGGCAGGGATCCGCCGCCGCTGATGGCCTGTTGAAAATTGGGGCCTAAAGCCTGCCGCACCTTGCGGTAGATGAGCGCATCGGCCAGGCGGTGCACAGGCCAGAGCAGCCCCTGTTGCAGGCGGGCCCCCACTCGCACCCAAGGGCTGACGCCGTAGTGCAAAATCGACCGGTTGCCGGCTATCCGCCCGGCGAGCACGTAGCCTTCGCTGGCCGCCATCAAGGTGCGGATCAGCCGCTGCATGAGGGGGCTTTTTTCCTTTAATTGTCTCTGGATCCCTTCGTAAACCGTCTCCCAGATGCGGGGCACTGCCACCAGATAGTGGGGCTGCTCCTGTTGCAAATCCTGCTTGATAAAGCGAGGGTTGGTATAGACCAGCGTACAGGCCTGGCTGAGGAGAAAATACTCGCAGGCCCGCTCATAAGAATGCCAAGTGGGCAGAATGGTCAGCACCTTATCCCCTGGCCGGGGCTGTACAACCACACTCAAGTTCTCCACCTGGTGCATCAGGTTGCCGTGGCTGAGCATCACCCCCTTGGGGCGACCAGAGGTGCCAGAGGTGTAGATGATGGTGGCCAACTGGGATCGCTCCAGCCGCGGCGGCTCGTAGCGGCCTTCCCGCCCTTTCTGCAGCCACTGAGAAAAGTTCAATACCCCCGGCTCTTCTTCATCGGACAGCAGCAGCAGCCGCTCCAGGCCCAGCTCCTGCACAACCGGCTGCACCCGCCTCAGGGTCTTCACATCCTGGGCAATCAAAGCCGTGCTGCCGGAGTGGCGCAAAATGTAGCCCAGCTCAGCCGGATCCGCCACGGCGCTGCGGGGCACATTGACCGCTCCCGTAAACAGCGTGGCCAGATCCGCCATCAGCCAGCGGGGGGAATTATCGGCAAAAATGGCCACCCGATCCCCGGGGCGAATGCCCAAAGCTTGCAAACCGGCAGCCAAGGTCTGAATGCGGCGAAAGAGCTGACCATAAGAAATCTCAAAGACTGGCTGGGCATGGGGATCCCTGAGGGCAGTGTGATCGGCAAACTTTTCGGCCAACACTTGCCAGATGTTGAGCAGCGTCGTGCTAGCGGGGGTAGCAGCAGCGGAGACAGTCGTCATAAATCTGTACCCTAAATCACATTTACAGTCTAGTGAACTTGGGCTTTTTCCCCAGACACCCCCAGGACAGTTCCTAATCTGTCACCAAGTCCAACTCCGTCCCCTTGCGGGGAAAAGGTAGGGATCAACCGGATACTGTATTGCTACCTCAGAAGCGTGAACTCGTTATCCAAGTTTCCGTCCCCTTGCGGGGAAAAGGTAGGGATCAACGATTGAAGAAGATTATGCAACCAGGGTTCAGTTCGAGTTTCCGTCCCCTTGCGGGGAAAAGGTAGGGATCAACCAGGCCCACCTGGAGCGGGGGCGTGTCCTTGAGGTGTTGCGGTTTCCGTCCCCTTGCGGGGAAAAGGTAGGGATCAACTAATGCTCCTAAGCGACGGGAGCTACTGGCTCCCGAATTGCGTTTCCGTCCCCTTGCGGGGAAAAGGTAGGGATCAACAATCAAGCGGGTTTTAGTGATTTATTGCTACCTAGACAAGTTTCCGTCCCCTTGCGGGGAAAAGGTAGGGATCAACGACACGACGCTGCCCGACCGGTACCACGAGATCCTGCCCTGGTGTTTCCGTCCCCTTGCGGGGAAAAGGTAGGGATCAACGCGAAAGCAGAAGCGCGAAGCCTCAAGGAAGTGATCTCGGCGTTTCCGTCCCCTTGCGGGGAAAAGGTAGGGATCAACGCTTGGGAACGTTACCCCCGAAGGCGGACTCCACCGCCGGTTTCCGTCCCCTTGCGGGGAAAAGGTAGGGATCAACAACTCGGGGTTTCTATCCCGAGTTGGTTTTATTTTGACGTTTCCGTCCCCTTGCGGGGAAAAGGTAGGGATCAACCGCCCTGGGGCAACCCCTTCACCCATACGCAGGCTAGTAGAGTTTCCGTCCCCTTGCGGGGAAAAGGTAGGGATCAACCTGAGCAAGATGGGGATCTCTGTTGACGGATCCCCCGACGTTTCCGTCCCCTTGCGGGGAAAAGGTAGGGATCAACCCGTAGAAGACACCAATTTCGACCAGCTCTACGACCTGTGGTTTCCGTCCCCTTGCGGGGAAAAGGTAGGGATCAACCAATTGTTAATGGGTACGTCAGATTCGACGAGACCCAAGAGGTTTCCGTCCCCTTGCGGGGAAAAGGTAGGGATCAACCCCTCTACCTGCCCAGGCTCAACGTCAAACGGCGGCGCTGGGGTTTCCGTCCCCTTGCGGGGAAAAGGTAGGGATCAACACGTCCCGCTGAGCCAGTACCCCTGGGCGGATCACCTGCGTTTCCGTCCCCTTGCGGGGAAAAGGTAGGGATCAACCCTTAGCGAAAGTAGCTGACAAATGGGTGGTTCTGTAGTTTCCGTCCCCTTGCGGGGAAAAGGTAGGGATCAACGCCGTCCGTCCCAGGGCCGTGGTCTTGCCAGATCCTGTTTCCGTCCCCTTGCGGGGAAAAGGTAGGGATCAACTTCGAAGCCGGGGTCTGGGAGATGCGCCAAGCGTTTGACGTTTCCGTCCCCTTGCGGGGAAAAGGTAGGGATCAACGCCATCTCCTGTCGCGGGGGGAACGTCCGTAAGGATAAGTTTCCGTCCCCTTGCGGGGAAAAGGTAGGGATCAACGTTCGCTTTGTCTTCGTCGGCGACTTTAACCAGTTGCCGGTGTTTCCGTCCCCTTGCGGGGAAAAGGTAGGGATCAACCCAGAGAAAGAAGAGCCGCCGAGCGAGAAGTACTCGGCTCTGTTTCCGTCCCCTTGCGGGGAAAAGGTAGGGATCAACACTGTAGTCACCATTAACATCGATGGCGTGCTCACGCCGTTTCCGTCCCCTTGCGGGGAAAAGGTAGGGATCAACACGTCAAGCGGCGCCGCTGGCTAGGCTTCACCCTGCCGTTTCCGTCCCCTTGCGGGGAAAAGGTAGGGATCAACCGTTCATCTCCAGTCCAGGAAAAGGTGATGGCACTTGTCGTTTCCGTCCCCTTGCGGGGAAAAGGTAGGGATCAACCCTACCCCCGGAAAAGCTTGAATCCATAAGGTTTTCAAGGTGCGTTCGCGAGGGAGTACGGAGACTTCCCGACACAGATATTAACATTGTTCTGGCGGATGAGCGCAAGTCGGGAAATTTGCTGTTTTAAGAGTATTGTGCCGCATTTTTGTGTCAATTCCGGCAAGAGCTTCTGGTTTTCTCTTAAAGACTAGAGCGGGCAAAGAAAGGCCAGCAATCGCTCGTCCCGACGGATCGCGCACAAAACTTTACAATTTTGGCCCTCCCCAACCCTTAGGGGTTCAGCTTTCCGGGTTGTCGAGAGACTTTGCGGCAGCAGGCTTGGCAACAATCTCTTGATGAAAGCTGGAAGTCCTTGGGAAAGTGGGCCAGGATCGAGGTGGAAGCCTTCAGGGATCCGCGATCTTGTGCAATTGCGGCGCAGCATTCGAGCAAAATCCCCGCGGCCCATCATCTTGGGAGGGTGTAGGCCAATGGTCAGACTGTTCTCATCTTTTTTTAGGAGGACTGCCGACCCAGGGATCCGGGCTGCCGAGTTGGGGGCTCCTGAGCCTGCTGCTGGCGGTGGGGAGAGGCAGGCTTGTCCTTTTGCTGCCCAACGGGAACGGATGGTGAGGGAGCAAATCTTGCAGCGGGGGATCCGCGATCCGCGGGTGCTGGAAGCAATGCGCAAGGTGCCGCGCCATCTTTTCGTTCCTCCGGAGCTGCAGGATCGCGCCTACAGGGATTGCCCGCTGCCCATTGGCTACGGCCAGACGATCTCTCAGCCTTACATCGTTGCCTTTATGACCGAGGCGGCCCGCCTCACCCCTGAGTCGGTGGTGCTGGAGATCGGCACCGGATCCGGCTACCAGGCGGCTATTTTGGCCGAGCTGGCCCGACAGGTATATAGTCTGGAGCGTTTGTCCCCCTTGGCCGCCCGTGCCCAGCAAACCCTTGCTGCCTTGGGCTACCGCAACGTGGAGGTGCGCCAGGGAGATGGCTATCAAGGTTGGCCGGAACACGCTCCCTACGACGCCATCGTGGTCACAGCAGCCCCCCCAACCCTGCCGATGCTGCTCCTGGATCAACTGGCGGTGGGGGGCCGGTTGGTAGTGCCGGTGGGCGAAAGCCAGGGATCCCAATCCTTGCTGATCCTCCACAAAACCCCGGAAGGGGTGGTGCAAAAGGGCGCTTTCCCGGTGCAATTTGTGCCCATGGTCTAGGGCAGGGGATCCTCAGGAGGCGGCCCAGAGCTGGGCGCGAATTTGCAGCGCCAACTGGGGGCGGTCGGTGATCAGCCCCTGAACCACGGGATCCTCCCCAGGCGGGCGCAAACAGAAGGCCATGATCTCCGGATCGTTCACCGTCCAGACGTAGAGCGGGATCCCGGCCCGGGCTGCCGCTGCCAAAAACGGCAAGTCCAGCCAAGCGTAGTGGGGAGCGAGAAAGTCGGCCCCCAGCTCGCGGCAATAGGCCAAGGGGGATCCCTGCTCTTCCCTCGGCGGCGCTTCCACCAACAGGCCAACCTGGGGGGCGGCCCCTTCAAGGTGCGAGCGTCCCAGAAGAGTTTTCACCCGTTGCACCACCTGGGGCAAAAAGGAAGTGATCACACACTCTGCAGGGGTCAAGAGCTTGCCGATAAGGGCGAGGATCTGTTCTTCATAGCCCGCCTCTTTCAGCTCGATATCGAGGGCAATCCTGCCCCTGACGTGGAGCAGCGCTTCTTCCAAGCTGGGAATCGAGGGCTTGCGGGCGCGGATCTCAGCCCACGTGAGCGCCGCCAACGGCTGGCCCTCCAGCTCGGCATCGTGAAAAACCAGCGGGATCCCGTCGCCGCTGCGGCGCACATCCAGCTCGATCCCGTCGGCCCCGCCTTCGATGGCCGCCGTAAAAGCGGCCAGGGTATTTTCCTCAACGTGGCTGTGATCCCCGCGGTGAGCGACGATCCGGGTGGGAAAGCGATAGGCTGGAGGAGTTGAAACAATCTCTGTAGCCATGGACGCAGCCGAAATTGCCGCCTTAAAAGAGCGCATCAAGCGCATTCGCGAGCGCCGGCCAGCTTTGGTCAAGCTTTTGGAAAAGCCAGACCTGGGCAGCTTGCGCATCGATGTCAACCAGGCCCTCGAGGAGATCGACGAGCTGCTGCAAGAGTTCGAGCAGACCTTTGGCCCGCAGGACTAGCCGGCCCGGGCCAGCTCTTGCAACTGGGCCAAGACCTCGGCGCTGTGCCGAGAGGGATTGACAATTGGGTCGATGGCCCGCAGGATCCCGTCAGGATCGATCAAAAAAGTGTTGCGCAGAGCCATCTCCCCCATCCAGGAGCCGTAGGCGCGGCTAACGGTGCCCTCAGGATCGGAAAGCAAAGGAAATTGCAGCCCCTCTGCCGTGCAAAACCGCCGGTGGGAGTCCACCGAGTCGGCGCTTACGCCCACAATCTGCGCCCCCAGAGCCCGAAACTTGGGCAGATCCTGCTGAAAGCGGCGGGCCTCGATCGTGCAGCCGGAAGTGAAGTCGCGGGGATAGAAGTAGAGCACCACCCACTCGCCGCGAAAATCCGCCAGCCGCCGCACCTGGCCCAACTGATCCGGCAGCTCAAACTCTGGGGCCGGCGCCCCGATCTCCGGCAGGGGAGTGGTGCCCCACTGGGCCAGGGCAGACTGAACACCCACAACGCTCACCAGCAAAGCCGCAAACAACCCTGCCAGGCCCAGCCAGCGCCCAATCCTACCCACCACTTTTTTGACAATCACGGCAACACCTCTCTAGCTCCCCCCTTCCAGTTTACATAACTTTACGTCAGCCACTTGCAGAGCAAAAGCTGGGGCGGGATCCCCAACCACTGCCAAAGTTGAGAGGTGCGCTGGACGGGAGTGTAGCGCAGTTGGGCATAGAGTTGTCGAGCGGGCAGATTGTCCGCCACCACGTGCAGATGCAACTGGCGATAGCCCCAGCCCTGCACCACCCCTTCGGCGCTCAGCAAAAGCTGCCGGGCGATCCCGCGCCGCCGCCAAGCGGGCAGCACCGCCAAGTTGGAAAGATAGGGATACTTGCCATGGGCCATGCGCCGCAGAGAGATCTCGGCAGTTCCCACCACCTTGGCCCCCACCGCCGCCGCCAGGCAGCAATAGCAGGGATCCCTGGCCGCCAGCTTGAGGCGCAAATCTTCGCGGATCCCTAGCTTGCGAATCGGGTAGATCCAGCGCTGCAGACCCAGTGGGGGGTGAAAAGCCTGCGCGAGAACCTCGGCTAAGGAATCCAGATCACCCGACGTAGCCGGATAAACCACAAGGGAAGGCAACACGCATCAACCGTGGGCATCCCTATTATTTTGCCAGACAACTTGCAAACCATAACAAGCGGCGGCCCTCTAAACAGAGCCGCCACTGAACTGGTAGAACTTGACCCCAGAGAGGAGAACCACCCTCTCCCGCCGCAGACCAACTGCAGCGCAGATTGACCCAGGCTTATTCAGTTGTCCTGTCCTAACACGTAACCGATCCGAGCACTCCAAAAAATGGATTCAACAAATTGGTTAGCAAACAACACTCTGGAAACGAAGATTTTTGAGCCAATGCCCGTGGGTGCTCCAAAACCCAAATCAAATCTGAGGCTTACGATCAGATCTCCAGATCGCTAGCGTGGCAGGCTGAGCCATTGATGCGATAGACATCATCCGTAATGGGCTGGTAACCCACTTCCACCAGATCGGATTTGTCAGGAGCAAATATGCGGATAACTGCTCTAGCAATCTTTGACAGAAAAGCAAACATAGCAACCTCCTGAAAGCGAGAGTGGAACTATGAACTGAGAGAACCTCGAAGAATTGCTAAAGCCCGCAGCCCTTGTCCCACTAAGCATTGGCTTCACCTTGCCAGAGCCTGCAGGTTGAGAGCACCTGAACCCGATCACCGATTTTCCTACTTGCACTCGCTCATGCGTGGAGACTCAAAATAGCCGGCTGAGCTTCTCGATCTGGCAAAACCACTTGAGAAACTTGCTTCCGGAAGAGTACTTCCCTGCTTCCCTCGTGGCCTCTACAGCAAACCCAACAGCTATCTGCTTTAACTCCCATGTTCTACTTCGAGGAAAACCTGTCGTAGGTACCAGGTGCTCTGCTTGGCGAGACATCCACTTCTCAGAAAAGCCTGCCGCAGCAACGGATCGGAAGTTGAGATCAAACTGTTGACTGACGGAGCCTTTTGGATTTGATTGAATCGAGAAGCGGTGTCTCGCGTTTGATGGGGATGAGATATTATCCTCCTCGCCTGAATCACCACACCCATAATCTAACCTGTAATCGATCTCGCTTCCAAGGGCAGCAACCATTCTTAACGGGCTGGATCATTCCTTTAACTTGGTCTTTTCATCTCTTTTTGATGTAGCTCAATAGAGGGATCCCTGCCTTCTGGATTGGGGCTGCTTGGCCTCTGACCAGCCCAATCTCTCCCCTTCTTCTAGGGAAACAAGCCGGCTCTATCCGGGCCTTAAGTTATAAAAGAAAAGTTAAACTAATTCCGAGGTTCACAACGCAGGATCAGCAGGGAAAAGTAGGGGGGGCGATAGTCGGCCAATCCTTCCAGGGTGGGGAAGAGAACTTGCTGCGGCCAACCGGCCCAAACCACCAAGCTGGCCTGCTGCAGCCAGCCTCTTGCCGCCAGCCACTGCCAAACCTGAGGATAGACGGGGGCCACTTTCATCAGCACGACCACGTCCGCCCAGGCGCAGGCCGCCTCCAGCTCCGCCAGGGCAAAGAGAGCAGGCAAAATCGCCAATTTCTCGGAGCCGAGCGCCAAAGGGGATCCGAGGGCGGCGGCGGCAGCCAGGGGAGAGCACACCCCCGGTACGGCCTGGATGGGCAAGTCAGGGATCCGCTGCTGCAGGGCCTGGGCCAGGTAGGCAAAGGTGCTGTAGAGGCCCACATCCCCTTCACACACAAAGGCCACATCCTCACCCCGTTCTAGAAGCGGGGCCAGTTGCTCGGCAGCCGCTTGCCAGGCCGCCTGCAGAAGCTCAACTTGGGTAACAAAGGGCAGATGCAACGGCAATAGGGTTTGTTCCGGTCGCAGCCAGGGGCGCACGATTTGATAGGCTAAACCCGGCTGGCCGATGGCGTTCTGAGGGCAGGCCACCCAGCGGACGGCGCCGAGGATGCGGGCTGCTTTGAGGGTCAGCCACTCGGGATCCCCGGCTCCAGCACTGATCCCCCAAAAAGTTCCCAGGCCCATGTATCAGGTGGTTTCTGGATTGCCCGTGCCTTCCTCCCTCAGGCGATCCAAGGCTTCCTGCAGAGAGTTGCGCAAGGACAAAAACTTTTCTAGCCGCACCAGTTTCACGGTTTGGGTGACGCGGGGGTTGCTCACCACCTGAAAGATACCTCCACGGCCCTGTGCCAGCTTGGCCAATTGCACCAGGGCACCGACGCCAGAGCTATCGATGAAGTCGATCCCCGTCAAATCCAGGATAAGGTTGGGGGATCCCTCTTCTAAGTATTTGGTGACCACCTTAACAAAGACCGGCTCAGAAAAGGCATCCAGAAGGCCCGTCAGGTAAAAGACCTGGCAGTTTTGCAGCGCTTCGTGGCTGCCGCGCAAGCTGACCGTCAGAGACAGAGGTTCCGGAATGGCTTTTCTCCTTTTGTCTATCTCGACAGAAGATGGAGGCCCGATCTCGGGCGTGGAGATAGCTTAGCATCCCTGCGGGCGAGACGGTATTTTTCCGCGGGCAGGGGATTGCGGCTGGGGGCAGGGATCCCTTCTCTCTGTCCCCTCGTGGCAGGCCGGGAGTCCTTGGGTAGGATGGGGGCAGCTTCCCCTATTTCAGAGGAGGCCGGCCTGCGGGCCAAACAGGGCTTCTCAACTGGGGTGGTTCGGATCCCTGAGGGTGGGTGTTGGGCGAAGATCAGCGCGAGAAAGAGCAACGATTTCCCCTCTCCTCCAAGACCTGGATTGGGGTGGGGGGGGGGCTGGGTTTGGGCTTGACGGCTGCTGCCTTGGGCGCCGCCTGGGGAATCGGGGCGTATCTTCAAAATCAGGTGCTGCCCCAGGTAGAAGAAACCCTCTCGCAGGCGATGCGCCGGCGGGTGGAATTGGGGGAGGTAAGGTTTGTGGCCCCTTGGCAGGTGAGGCTGGGAGAAAGCCACATCGAACATTTGGCCAGCATCGGCTCTATCGACCTCAGCCCCGACTTTTGGACCTGGCTACAAACAGGCGAGTGGGTGCTCAACATTACCCTGAACCGGCCCCAGTTGCTGCTGATGGAAACGCTGGATCGCGGCTGGGCAGATGTGCAGTTTCAACTTCCAGAAGGGGAGGGATCCCTGCCCTTGCAGGGGCTGAACGTCCGTTTGCAGGAGGGATCCCTGACGGCCATCCCTTTGGTGGGGGAGCGGCGCCAGTTTGACCATCTGCAGGGCCAGGTGCAGGTGTGGCTGAGTGCTCCGCCGGGGGGAGGGGATCGGGCCAGTTTCCAGCTCTCGGCGCGGCTGCGTCCTCTGCAGAGGGAAGGAGGGTATCCCTTGCAGCTTAGGGGGGTGGCGGATTTCGCCCAGGCTTCTGGCGCGGTGACGCTGGCCGCCCAGCGTCTGCCTTTGGAGCTGCTGCCCAGCGTCTTGCCGGCGGCGCCCTTGACCGAGGTGGAAGGGGAGGCCAGTCTGGATCTGCAAGTCCTCTGGGGCGGAGAACGCCCTTGGGAGTTGACGGGGCAAGCCCAGGTTCAGCAGGCGCGGCTGGGGTTGGAGAGGTTGCCGCATCCTTTTGAAGAGGTGAAGGGCTCTGTTCGCTTTACCCTAGAGGAGCTGGATCTGCAGGGGGTGAGCGGTCGCTTTGGCCAGCTCTCTTTCGGGGATCTCAACGGCTCCATTGCCTTCGGCGACAACGAGGGGTTCAATCTGCAAGCTGTCATGGCTCCAGCCAGTTGGCAGCAAATCCAGGAGACTTTCAACTTTGAGCTGCCGGTGGCGGCGGCAGGGGTGGTGGCGGGATCCCTGGCGGTTACTGGGCCGCTCAAGGGGCCGCAGATCCAAGGGCAGTTGCAAGGGATCTCGCCGGGGCAGGTGGATCGCCTGGCGGTGCCGGAATATGCTTTTGGCTTCCGCTGGGCCGACCAGACCTTGGCCTTTGAGGAAATTGACCTGAAGGCCGCCGGCGGACGCATCCAGGGATCCGGACAACTGCAATGGGCTGCCGGCTTGGCGGGCCAGTTCAATTTGCAGGTCAGCGGGGCCGACGTGGAGCAGGTGCTGGCCCTCTACGACCTCAACCTGCCGCGGCGGGGCGAGCTGCCCTGGGCGGGGCCGGTAAGTGCTCAGGTACAGGTGGCGCTGACGGGATCCCGGCCCCAGGTGGAGGCCACCTGGGAAACCCAAGGGGGAGAGATTGCCGGCAGAGGACAGCTTCAGATCTTGCCCGAGGCGGGGGGCTGGGCGGTGGAGGTGCCGCAGGCCGTGTTGGAGCTGGGCGGGGGCCGGGCCCAGGTGGCGGGAAGGTGGGCGGCAGGGCAACTCCAGGCGCGGCTGGCTCCCCAGGATCTGCCGCTGGCCTTTTTTAACCCCCAGTGGCCGGGATCCCTCTCCGGGGAGCTGATGGCGCAGATGAACACGGCGGAGGCGGCGGAGGTGGGTTTCCTGGCGGCGTTGCGAGCGCAAGGGTCGCTAGCCCTGTCCCAGCCTTTGGGAGAGAGGGGATGGCCATGGGTTGACGGCATCCGCGGCCAGCTAGCTTGGGAAGGATCTGACCTGCGTATCCAGCAGGCAGAGATCTTGGCCGGCACCACCCGCTTGGCCAGGCTAGAGGGACGGATCCCCGTAGACCCGCAGACGCTGCAGGTGGGATCCCTGGATCTGAACTTTGCCGCTGACGGGATCCCCCTGGCAGAAGTACCCGGCCTGCCGCCGAGGGTGGCAGGAGTGCTGCAGGGATCCGGGCAGCTCCGCGGCTCCCTGGAGGAGTTACAGGTGACGGGGGAGGCCCAGTTGCGCGGCTTGCAGGTGGGGGAGGTAGCCTTTGCCGACTTGGCTGGGCCCTTTAGCTGGTCTAGCCAGGGGACGACGGTGGAGCTAGCGGGGGCACGGGAGCGGCTGGCGCTGCAGTTGGATCCCCAGTTTCGGCCCTTGCAGTTCGAGCTGCGGCGGGGCGAGGCGGAAGTGCGCGGCCAACGACAGCAAGATGAGCTGCAGGTGGTGGCGAACCGCTTGCCGCTAGCTTGGCTGGGGGGGGTGGCTGCTGGGGCATGGGCCGGCTTGCAGGGAACCCTCGATGGGGAGGTGGCGCTTGACCTGGCCAGTGGCGCTGCTCAAGGTCAAGCTGCGGTCGAGGGGCTGCGACTGGGCAATCTCGAGGCGCAGGGCCTTGCAGTGGATTTCGCTTACCACCCTGGAGACGACTCTCGCCCCGCTCGTCTGACCCTTGCCCAAGCCCAACTGGAGCTGTTCCAGAGCCTCTACACCGCCAGCGGTACTTTGGAGCTGCCGGCGACCTCTCTGGATCCCACCTCGGCGGCTCCCGTTCCCCAAATCGACCTGCAGATCAGCACCCGCCGGGGTCGCCTGGAAGATATCATTTCTACTTTCAAGTGGCGGAAGTGGAGCGATATCACCAGCCGCGGTTTTCGGCTGCCACCTTTGGGCCCTGCCGCGGTGCTGCGGACGGATCCGGTTGGTCTGCCCAACCATCCCCTCTGGGAGCAGCTAGAATACTACGCCCAGATCCTGGCTGCCCACCTGGAGGCCCTGGCCAGCCGCATGGATCCCCGCATCCCGCCGCCCACCAGCTTGCGGGGGGAATTTCAGGCTAGCGTCAGCCTCGTCGGCAACCTCAACCGGCCCAGCGTCAGCTTTCACCTGGAGGGCCAGAATTGGCAAGCGGAGGAGTTTGGTGTTGAAAGCCTCACCGCCAGCGGCAGCCTGGTCGAGGGGGCGGTGGTGTTGCAGCCGCTGCTGTTGCGCAGTGGGGAACGCCAAGCCCTTTTCACCGGCAAGTTGGGCCTGGAGGAACAGTCGGGATCCCTGCAAATTCAAGGGTTTCCTCTGGCTTTGCTGGATCGCTTCCTGCCGGATGGGCTGGAACTCCAAGGGGATCTCAACCTGGATGTGGAGCTGGCAGGCAACCTGCGGGATCCCCTTGCCCGCGGTTCCCTGACGGTGGTGAACGCCCAGATCAACCAGGTGCCGCTGCAGGAGGTGGGGGGACAATTTGACTACCACCAGGGACAACTGCGCTTGGAAGGCGCCCTGCTGGCCAACGGCGACGAGCCGATCCGCCTCTCTGGCCTGGTGCCCTACACCCTGCCCTTTGCGAAGGTGCGGGCCGCCTCGGATCAGATCGACCTCAGCCTGCAAGCCGAGAATGGCGGCCTGCGCTTGGTCAACCTCTTCACCGACCAGGTGCGCTGGGAGGGCGGCCAAAGCCAACTGGAGCTGGCCATCCGCGGCACCTTGCGAGAGCCCAGCCTGCAGGGGAACCTCAGCCTCGGCTCCGGGATCCTCAAACTGGCCGCCCTGCCGGAGCCCATCACCGACCTGACCGGCCAAATTGTCTTTAACCTCAACCAATTGGAGGTGCGGGAGCTGCGGGGCCAGTTGGGGGGCGGATCCCTGTTGGCCAACGGCTTTTTGCCCGTCAACTCCCGCGGCGCCCTGCAGAGGGACGAGACCGCGCCACCCTTAACGCTGCAACTGCAAGGGATCCAGCTCAACCTGCCCAACCTCTACACAGGCCGCCTGGAAGGAGAGGTGACGGTGGGCGGCCTGCTGCTGCGGCCTCTGATGGAGGGACACCTAGAGATCTCCGATGGAATCGTCGATGTCAGCCCGCGCCAAGCGGCAGCTCCTACAGACGCGACTCAGGTAGATCCCTTTTGGCAGCCGCGGCTGAACGGTCTAGAGCTGGTCTTGGGACCTGGGATCCGCGTGCAGCGCCCCAACCTATTTGAGTTCAACGCCAGCGGCAGCTTGCGCCTGTTTGGCACTCCCCAAGATCTACGTCCGGCGGGCACCATTGCCCTGGAGCGAGGCCGCGTCAGCCTGCCCATTGCCAACTTTCGCCTGGATCGCTCCCGCCCCAACACCGCCACCTTTGACCTAGACAACCCCTTCGATCCTTTTTTAAACCTGCGCCTGGTGACCCAAGCCTTCGAGGTGTATCGCTTTCCCCAGGAGCTCTCTCCTTTTGAGACCAACCGCACCCTACCGGGATCCCAGCAGAGCATCGAGATCTTGGCCACTGTCAACGGACGGGCCAGCCAGCTTGCGGCTGCGGATCCCCGCAACGGGGTTTTGACGCTTTCTAGCAGTCCCAGCCGCTCCCCAGAAGAGATTGTCGCCCTGTTGGGGGGAACAGCTTTGGCCCAACTCAATCCAGAAGCCGGGGTGGCCGGACTGGCGGGAACAGCCCTACTCAACGATGTGGTGGAGACGCTGCGGGACACCCTCGGCTTGGATGAGGTTCGCCTCAGCCCCGTCCCCCAGGTCGATACCCGTGCCCCCAGACGTTCCTCGGTGGGCCTGGCCCTGGAAGTGGCCCGCGATCTGGGGCCCGCCACTTCCCTCTCGGTGCAGCGCAACCTGACGGATCCCTTTCAGCCCACCCGCTACAGCGCCCGCTACCGCCTCAACGAACAAACCCTCACCCGCGCCAGCACCGACCTCGAGGGCAACAACGCCATTGCCATCGAGTTCGAGACTCGCTTTTGACGGGATCCGCCCCAGCCAGACTACGGTTTGTTATGTTACATCGTTATTGCTACGCAACACTGTCGCGAATGCGCGCAGAGCGCTCTCCCCAACTCCCCTCTCCCTTTGGGAGAGGGGCCGGGGGTGAGGGTGGGAGAGGGGCCGGGGGTGAGGGCAGCGGCGCCGAGTGCTTGGGTAGTGGCGAGAACCGCTTGGAGACTGTCTTAACCTAGGTTGAAGTGGCCATAGTTTTTCAACGGCTTTTGGACGGCCAGGGATCCCTTGAACCGGACTCCGTGACTCCTAAAGATAGCTAGAATAAACACCTACCTGTGTGAGCCTGGAAGATCGAAACAAGCGGCCAACCTGCGTTCCCCCTTAGAGAGTTGACAAGTGAGTGATCCAATCTGCCCAACCATGAGGAAACAACAAGTATTACAATTGCTCGGCGAGCAATTTGCCGAGATTTAAGAGCAGTTTGGCGTGCGGCGACTGGCCCTCTTTGGCTCAACCGCTCGTGGCGAGGATCAAGCCGGCAGCGACATCGATATCCTAGTTGAATTTATGGGTAAAGCCGACTCCAAGCATTACTTGAGTCTGCTCTTCTACTTGGAAGATAAACTTGGATGCTCCTTAGACCTTTTCACCGACAAGGCTCTGCGCCCCGAACTCCATCCATTGATAGAAAAAGAAGCAATCTATGTCCCGTGAATATCTGTGAAGTATCATCTAAACCAAGAGCCAATCTAGAGATAGCGGCTGATGTCTTCTCCCTGTTCTGCCAAGAACGACAAAGCCCGGAAGCGCAGCCCTACCACCTGATCGTAGAAGGGGTTGAGCTTGCACATCGGTGGAATGTGCATTATTTTGTGGCCAAACAGCACCACATCTCGCTCGAAAGGACAGCGAGCCGGGATCCACCGACACAAAAAGTGGGCCAGCCGGGGATCCCCAACTTCAATGCTGTCAATTGCCGCTCGAATTGGTTGCAAGGGCGCCTGCAGCCAGTCGCGCAGGTGAGCCGCAGGCTTGAAGTACGTGGAAGTCATGGAATCCGTTTGCTCCTCTGAAGCTTTGCGCGCACGTTGCCAAGAAATCGTGGTAGAGCCCATAAGCTTTCACCTCAACACCTCAAGGGTGTTCGCTCTCTGCAGCAGTCATGCTCTCCTGCCCGGGTTTGTATCTAGGGAAACAGGAAGGCGTTTCTCTCCAGACTCAGTCTGCCTTCGGCGGCCAGAAACTTGCCTGGGTAACACAAAATCTCTGCTCAAGTTTGTAGAGGTACACATTTTGTATTCAAAAGTTAACCTGCAACAAAAACTACAGAATTGACCGCCTTGGCTGGCGAGCTGCCAGGGCTTGGGGATCCAGCTCAAGGCTGTTGTCCCTATTTCCAGGATGGAACAGAGCTTGGGCCTATGGTAGAGGGATCCCCGCACCAAAAGTTACCTTGAAGCATTGTTTTTCTTTATGATCAATATTTTCTCAAGATGTTGTTGTCGAGAGTTACAGGAGATAACGAGCAAGGGATCCCGGCTGCTGGGCACTCTACAATTCCAGGAGAGGTTCCCAGCGAGTGAGAAGCGGGCAGGGGATGGGGATCTCCTTTTTGTTACCTCGGTCTTTCTTCAGAGGCTGCTTATGAAATTGGCCTATTGGATGTATGCTGGCCCCGCCCACATCGGCACGCTGCGGGTGGCCAGTTCCTTCAAAAATGTCCACAGCATCATGCATGCTCCCCTGGGGGACGACTATTTCAACGTGATGCGTTCCATGTTGGAGCGGGAGCGGGACTTTACCCCGGTAACCACCAGCGTCGTTGACCGGCAGGTGTTGGCGCGGGGATCGGACGAGAAGGTGATTCGCAACATCGTCCGTAAAGATGGCGAGGAGCAGCCGGATTTGATTGTCGTCACCCCCACCTGCACCTCCAGCATTTTGCAGGAGGATCTGCATCACTTTGTGCGGCAGGCGCAGTTGGCCAGCCGCTGCGACGTGCTGCTGGCCGATGTCAACCACTACCGGGTCAACGAGTTGCAGGCCGCCGATCGCACCCTGCAGCAGATTGTGGAGTTCTACATCAACAAAGCCCGCAAAAGCGGCGAATTGGACGGCTTAGCCCAGAAGACGGAACGTCCTTCCTGCAACATCCTCGGCATCTCCAGCCTGGGCTTTCACCACGCCCACGATCTGCGGGAGTTGAAAAAGCTGCTGCGGGATCTGGGTATCGACCTTAACTTGGTGATCCCGCAGGGGGCCAGCGTCCACGATCTCAAGCATCTGGGGCGGGCCTGGTTCAACGTGGTGCCCTACCGCGAACTGGGGCCGATGACAGCTCGCTACTTGCAGGAGCAGTTTGGCACGCCCTACGTGGAGATCACCCCCATGGGAGTGGTGGAAACAGCCCGCTTCATCCGCCAAATCCAGCAGGTTCTCAACGAGCAAGGGATCCCGGTGGACTACGAGCCCTACATCCAGGAGCAGACCCTACATGTTTCCCAGGCGGCCTGGTTCTCCCGCTCCATCGATTGCCAAAACCTGACCGGCAAAAAGGCAGTGGTTTTTGGGGATTGCACCCATGCGGCAGCGATCACCAAGATCCTGGCCCGCGAGATGGGGATCCACGTGGTCTGGGCGGGCAGCTATTGCACCTACGATGGCGAGTGGTTTCAGGCGGAGGTGGGCGGGTATTGCGATCAGGTTCTGCTGACGGAGGATCACACCCGTGTGGCCGATGCCATTGCCCAGGCGGAGCCTGCTGCTATCTTCGGCACCCAGATGGAGCGGCATGTGGGCAAACGGCTGCGGATCCCCTGTGGGGTGATCTCCGCGCCCATCCACGTGCAGGATTTTCCCATCGGCTACAAGCCCTTTTTGGGCTACGAGGGCGCCAACCAAGTTGTGGACTTAATCTACAACTCCTTTACGCTGGGCATGGAGGATCATCTGCTGGAGGTCTTCGGCGGCCACGACACCAAAGAAGTGATCCACAAGAGCCTGAGCGCCGATTCCGATCTCATCTGGACGCGGGAGGCCCAGGCGGAGCTGAACAAGGTGCCCGGCTTTGTGCGGGGCAAGGTGAAGCGCAACACCGAAAAATTTGCCCGCGAGCGGGGCTTGGCTGAGATCAGCGTGGAGGTGATGTACGCCGCTAAGGAGGCTTTTGGCGCTTGATAGGGATCCCCTCGGCAACCTTTAACAACCTTTTGCTCTGACGTCTGCCTATGCGGCTTTTGGTTACGGGCGGGGCAGGATACATCGGCAGCCACACCTGCAAAGCTCTGGCGGCTGCTGGCCATCTCCCCATTGCTTACGACAACTTGATTTACGGGCACCCCTGGGCGGTTCGCTGGGGGCCGTTGGAAATCGGCGACATTGCCGACCGCGAGCGACTGGATCAGGTGATCCGACGCTATCGACCGGAAGGGGTGATCCACTTTGCCGCCTATGCCTATGTGGGTGAGTCGGTCAAGGATCCCGGCAAGTACTACCGCAACAATGTGGCCGGATCCCTGAGTTTGTTGGAGGCCATGCGAGATCACGGGATCCCGTACATTGTGTTCTCCAGCACCTGCGCCACTTACGGGGTGCCAGAGCGGCTCCCCATCCCTGAAAGTCATCCGCAACGTCCCATCAACCCCTACGGCCAGAGCAAGCTGATGGTGGAGCAGATCTTGCGGGATTTTCGGGCTGCCCACGGGATCCAGTCCATCAGCCTGCGCTACTTCAACGCCGCCGGCGCCGATCCCGACGGCGAAATCGGTGAAGCCCATGACCCGGAAACCCACCTGATCCCTTTGGTGCTGGATGCCGCCGCCGGCCAACGTCCCCACATCACCGTTTTCGGAGATGACTACGAGACCCCTGATGGCACCTGTATTCGAGACTACATCCATGTCGCCGACCTGGCTCAAGCCCACGTATTGGCAGCAGAGGCGCTGGCCTCTGGCCGGCCCGTGCAAGCAGCCTATAACCTGGGCAATGGCCAAGGCTTTTCCGTCAGGGAGGTCATCGCCGCCGCCGAAGCCGTGACCGGACAACAGATCCCGGTGCAAATGGGAGCACGCCGACCGGGGGATCCCCCCTGCCTGGTGGGCGATGCCGGTGCCATCCTGCGGGATCTCAACTGGAAACCTCTCTACAGCGACTTGGCCGAGATCATTCAAACAGCCTGGCGCTGGCACCAGAAGCGGCCCTATTTTGCCAAAGGCACATCCCTGCTCTAGGAGCACCTGAATGGACAACACAGATGCACCCAATAGCCTCTTGGTTGTGATGACCACGGTGGGATCCGAGGCCGAAGCCCACCGCTTGGCCCACACCTTGGTGGCCGAACGTCACGTGGCCTGTGCCCAGATCTTGCCCGGAATTACGTCCTACTATCGCTGGCAGGGATCCCTGCAGACCGATGCTGAGTTCCTCCTCCTGTTCAAATTGCCCGCGACCGCCTATCCTCGGCTCGAACAACGGCTGCGGGAGCTACATCCCTATGAAGAGCCGGAGATTCTGGCCATCCCAGCCAGCCAAGTGAGCGCCACCTATTTGGCTTGGGCCCGCGACCAGGTAGGGTGAAGAATAGCACGACTCCAGCTTGGCCATGATCGCTCTCTATCCCGGTAGCTTCGATCCCATTACCCTTGGGCATCTCGATATCATCGAGCGGGCCAGCCGTCTTTTTTCCAAGGTGATCGTCGCCGTCTTAAAAAACCCCAACAAAACCCCCCTCTTCAGCCCCGAGCAGCGGCAGGCCCAGATTAGCCTTTCCACTGCCCATCTGAAAAACGTTGAGGTCGATACCTTTTCCGGCTTGACGGTGGCCTATGCCCGTCAACGGGGGGCAAAAGTCGTTGTGCGTGGCTTGCGCGTCCTGTCGGACTTCGATGTGGAGCTGCAAATGGCCCACACCAACAAGCTGCTGGCCCCCGAACTGGAAACCCTCTTCCTCGCCACCGCCAGCGAACACAGCTTCGTCAGCAGCAGCCTGGTCAAGGAGGTCGCCAAGCTGGGCGGCCCCATCGACCATCTCGTGCCGGCGCCGGTGGTTCAAGATCTGCGGGAGCGCTTTCCCCTGCCCTGAGGCTTGGGCAGCCGAATTGCCAACTAAAATTCAAGCAGTTGCATCCCTGCCGCCGCCGGGTCAAACCCTGCCGGAAAGCAGGTGCTGTGGTTGTACTGGGAGCCACTCAAGTTGGCTCCTTCCAAACGGGCTCCCTCCAGGTCGGCATAGCGCAGATCGGCACAGCGCAGATCGGCATTGGCCAGATTGCTGCCGCGCAGGTTGGCATAGCGCAGGTTGGCCCCATGCAAATCGGATCCCTGGAGATCGGCGTGCCGCAGATCTGCCCCCCTCAAAAAAGCGTACTCTAAGCAGGATTGGGGAAAATGGCGCTCTCCCCGCTGGTAGCGGCTGAGCAACTCCGCGGCCCCTTGCAGAGCACACTGAGCAATGGTTTGAGTCATAATACTTCTCCCAAACGAGACTTGAGACCCTATCTCTATGCTCATCTTTATCATCGGGTTGAGTGGGTTTTGATCATCCCTGCTTAACAAATGATTTCATTTTTTGAGTCGATCGTTGCCCCAAGTTTTTTCGGAAAGATCTATCCTCGGAGATATCGCAGCTTGCCCAAATTGCGGGTTTGTGCGGCAATGTTTCTTAATTGTTTTTGTGAAGGATACTTAACGTCTGGGCTTATCGCCCAAGACAAACTGCGCCGGCAAGGCAGGCTAACCTGATCTTGCTGGGTTGTAGGGATCCCTCAACCTCTCCTTTTTCTCTGCAATCGATGTTTAGGATGTTCGCCCTTTTTCAGCCAGAGACCTATGCCCAAACGTAAGCGAATCGGGATCCTCACCAGCGGCGGCGATTGCGGCGGTCTCAACGCTGTGATTCGAGCGGTGGTGCGGCGGGCCCGCGACTACGACATGGATGTTTACGGCATCAAAGATGCGACGGCAGGACTGATGGCCCGACCGGTGGAGGCGGAGCTGCTGGATGTCAAGCGGGTTTCCGGCATTTTGCGCTATGGTGGCACCATCCTGGGCACTGTCAACAAGGGCAACCCCTTCGCCTATCCCATGCCCGACGGCAGCTTGGTGGATCGCTCGGCAGAGGTGATCACCGGCTACCACCGGCTGGGCTTGGATGCTTTGATCGGGGTGGGCGGGGATGGCAGCCTGGCCATTCTCCGGCAATTGGCTCTGCAGGGGGATTGGAACTTCGTCGGGATCCCTAAGACCATCGACAACGATGTTGGCGCCACCGAGTATTCGGTGGGGTTCAATACGGCTCTGAGCGTGGCTGTGGAGGCCCTGGATCAGCTCACCTACACGGCCATCAGCCACAGCCGGGTTATGGTCATGGAGGTGATGGGGCGGGATGCCGGTCACATTGCCATCAGCGCCGGCATTGCCGGGGGGGCGCATGTGATCTTGATCCCGGAGATCCCCTACAAGCTGGAGAATGTCTGCAAAAGGATCCTCGACCGCAAAGAGCGGGGCAACAATTTCAGCATTGTGGTGGTGGCGGAGGCCGTTCCCACCGAGTCAGGCGAGCCCATAACCTACACCAACAGCCTGGGGCAGTCTCTCTACGGTGGCATTGGCCATTATATTGGCAACGAGATCGCCCTGCGCACCGGCATCGAGACGCGGGTGATGGTTTTGGGCCATCTGCAGCGGGGAGGCACCCCTTCGCCGCTGGATCGCCTGCTGGGAGCAGCCTTTGGGGTGGCGGCTGTGGACCTGATCGCCCAGGGCAAGTACGACCGCATGGTGGCCTGGCAAAACCGGCGGGTGGTGGATGTGCCCCTGGCAGAGGCCATCGCCCAATACCGGCGGGTGGAGGTGGATGGGGCTTTGATCGCCACGGCTATCGGGTTGAATACCTATGTGGGCGAGGTGGATCCCCAGCTTCTGCGCCGCCTTTCCCCCTGAGCAAGTTACCGCCGGCAGAGACAATCTTCCGCCGATATCGGGGAACCTACACCACATCTGGCTTTGGCGACCCAAGCGCGGGATCCCGTTCACCGGACGGCGAAACTCCAAGGTGACCGAAAAGTGACCACCTGTAAAGGAGCAGCAGAAGGTTCTGGAGGAACGGCGGGATCCCACGGGTATCGGGAGGCGGGGTCTAGGTGCCGAGAACGGCTTGCAAAGACCCCACATCGCAGTAGTACACCTGATGAGGGTGGGCATACCCCTTCAGCTCTACGGCCTGCTGCGAGAAGCAGGTGGCTGCCTGCCCCAGTTGTTTGGCCAAGCAGATATAGGTGTCGTGGCTGATGGCCAAGTCGGTGTTGAGGGTGCGGGTGGCACTCTCGATGCGAAAGGCCAAATTCACTGTATCTCCCAAGGCCGTGTACTCCTGGCGAGTGTTGTTGCCCACCTGGCGCACGATCGCCGAGCCGGTGTTGACACCTGCCCCCAGCCGGATGGGAGAAGGCAGGGGAAACTCGCCGTTCAGGTGCTCGGTCATTTGAAACAGCTTCGTCATGGCCTGCAAAACCGACTTGACGTCGAGATCCATTCCCGGCGCTGCGGTTTCCAGGGGAGCTGGGTTGGCTTGGGGCGCGTGGAACCAAACGGCCATGATCGCATCGCCAATGTATTTATCGACCGTGCCGCCGTACTGCTGAATGATATCTCCGCCCCGCCGGAACCAATCGCCCATCACCTGCGACAGCAGGCGCTCGTCCAGTTGTTGGGTCAGTTGTCCGTAACCGCGCACATCCACCACAGCCACCGAGATCAGCCAGCGGGTTTGCAGAACCAGAGTGTCCGACGGTTTGGCCGCAGAACTGGGTTCTGAGCTGGCCAGGGATCCGCTGTGAAACTCGAGCTGGGATTGTCCAAGGGTGAGGTGATCTCCATCTTGCAGCAGGGTGGGAATGCTGACGCGGCGATTGTTGACGAAGGAGCCGTTGCGGCTGCCCAGATCGATGAGATAGATGCTGTTGTGGTCGAGGTATTGCAGCAGGGCATGTTGGCGCGAAACGCTGGGATCGGTTAGGACGATGGCGTTGTCTTCATCGCGGCCCAGCGTCCAAGCGGTCGCTCCGGAGAGAATGTACTTCCTCTGGCTGCCGTCCGGCTCTCTCAGGACGACATAGGGTGCGGCGGCAGATTCGCTCGTGAAGCTCATGGCAAGAGGGATTGTAGACGCGACCACACTACTCAATACGATACCCCGCTCGCCTTCGGTTATCGGGGCGGGCTCTGAGAATGGGCTTGGCGGGGAGCTGACCCGACCGATATCATTTTGTGTAGATACATTAAGGTGTATGCTGGATCCTGCCCATCCCATTCCTGCTGAGCAACAGCCGCTGCGGCAGTATGCCGAGCTAAGGGAGTCTTTTCCTTTCTCCTGGCCCGCTTTGGGGTGGATTCCTTATCTCCGGCGAATCGGCGCTGTTTGGGGAGCGGTCGTGCTGGCGGTTTCCCCGCTGGTTTGGAGCAGCTTTGCCGGGGACTGGGGCCACTTCGTCTCTGGGTCTGTGCTGGGGGCCAATGCTTTGCTCGGCCTGGTGTTGCTCCATCTTTATTTGGGATGGGCCTATGTGCGGCGGCGCTTGCTGCAGGCCCGGATCCCCTATGAAGAAAGTGGCTGGTACGATGGGGCGATGTATGCCAAATCGGAAGAGGAACTGGCTCAGCATCGGCTGATCGTCAGCTATCAGATCGACCCTGTGTTGCAGCGCCTGCGACGCAGCCTGTGGGGTGTGGTGGGCTTAAGCGGGCTGGTGGCCCTGCTTTGGCCATTGGAGTAGAGGGGGTTGGCTGTTGTTCGGGATCCCAAACTGTGCATGTAACTTCTGATTTGGCTCAAACCTTGCGACCCACCGCTGTGGCCATCGGCAACTTCGATGGCCTGCATCTGGGCCATCAGAAGGTGCTGCAGCCGATTCGAGACTCTCTCCAGGGGGTGCGCACCGTCCTCACCTTTCATCCCCATCCCCAAGAAGTGCTGACAGGGCGCCGGCAACTGTTGCTCACTCCCCCTGCCGAAAAGCTGGCTCTGTTGGCGCAGATGGGTTTTGAGCAGGTGGTGTTGCTCCCCTTCACCCCTGCATTTGCCCGCCAGCCGCCCCAAGAGTTTATCCAAACAGTACTGGAACAGGGCTTGCGCGCTCGCCATCTCAGCGTCGGCTGGGATTTCTGCTTTGGCCACCGTCGTGCCGGCAACGCCCAAACCCTCCAAGCCTGGGGATCCGAGCGCTGCATTCCGGTGGAGGTGATCCCAGAGGCACAACTGAACGGGGAACGGGTGAGCAGCTCCCGCATTCGCGCTGCCTTGGCGACCGGGGAGGTGTCCACCGCCGCAGCGCTCTTGGGTCGCCCCTATCGGCTGATGGGAGAGGTGGTGCGAGGGGATCAGCGGGGCCGACAACTGGGCTTTCCCACCGCCAATCTGCGCCTGCCCCCGGAGAAGTTTTTGCCCCGCGATGGGGTGTACAGCGTTTGGGTGGATGTGCCTGCGGCGGCGGCAGCCCTGCCTGGGGTGATGAACATCGGTCACCGCCCCACGTTTGCCGGGCTACAGCACACCGTCGAGGTACATCTGCTGGATTGGACAGGGGATCTCTACGGGCAAGAGGTGCAAGTGGCGCTGCAGGGCTTTATTCGCCCAGAGCGGAGGTTTCCGGCAGTGGCGGATTTGGTGCAGCAAATTCAGCAAGACTGCCAAACGGCCCGTCAGCAGTTGGGCTTGGCCGAGCACGTGGGCCTGCTGTAGAGGGGCTTAACATCCTCTCGCAGAGAGTTGGCAAGCGCCCATGCTCACCCAGGCGCTGCTGCCATCCCTCCAGTGTTCTTTTTCCCAGATGGGGGCGTTGTGCTTGAGGTTGTTATCGCGAACAGAGCCGCTCATCACCACCACTGCCCCATTGCCCGGATGGGATGCCTCTTGGTGGACACGGTCGATGGATAGGGGAGCGAGGGTGATCTGGAAGGAGGTTTTCAGGGCGGCCAGAAGGTTCATGATGGCTCGAGCAGGGATCCCCACAACAAGGCTATCGCTTCTGACCATTCCACCGTAGCTCCGTAGGTGTCCCCCGTGTGCCCTCCCAACTGGCGGTAGATCCAATAGCCCACGGCCAGGGCTCCCAGGGCAGATCCCAGCGTCCAAAGCAGCAAAGGCTGCCAAGCCAGGAGCCCGGCCCAGCCCAACCCCCCAGTGATGGCCAGCAACAGCAGCGTGCCCGGCCACAGGGATCCCGGCAGAGCAGTGGAGTCTTTGAGGAAGCGGGCGGATCCCTGCCGGCGCAGATAGGGGTAAAGGGCGATGGCGAGCAACTGGCCCCAACGCCCCCAAGCCGGCACCAGCAGCAAGAGAGGCCAGACCTGAAGGCTGCTCAGAGCGGCAAATTTCAGCAGCAGCAGCAGCAGCAAGGCCAGCACCCCATAGGCCCCGGTGTGGCTGTCGCTCATCACCTGCAGGCGGCGGGATCCCTCCAGGTGCCGGGCCGACGGTTGCGGATCCCCTGCCTGAGGATGTTTGTGGACGTTGATCGCCAGGCCATCAGCCGTATCGGCCACCCCGTCTAGGTGCAGCCCACCGGTCAACAGAGCCCACAGAGCCACCAGCAAAGCCGCTCGCACCGCATTTGGGAACATCTGCAGCAGAAGCGCCGCCAGGGAGAGGATCCCGCCCAGCAGCAGGCCTACCACCGGCAGCCAGGCGGCGATGCCCTCAAACGATAGCCCACCCGCCCGCCCCAAAGGCAAGGCGGTGTAGAAAGTCAAAGCTGCCCACAAACGCCTCACCGGCTCGGCCTTGAGGCGGGCATCAGCCGCTGGAACAAGCTTGGCGGGCTAGGAATCATCGCGAATGGTTCGCTCCACAACAATGGTCAGCTTGGCCACCAGAGCTCCGATCGCTCCCACAGCCGCCAACACCGGAAACAGAGCCGCCCCCAACACCCCTGCGGCCACTCCTACGCCCAGAGGGATCTCGATCAACGTCTGCCCTTCGGCATTTTTGATCAAGATGCGGCGAACATTGGCCTCTTCGATCAGCTCGCGGATCTTGGCCAACAGCTCGTCCCCGCTGATCTTAAACTCCTCCACGTGGTACTCCAGCCTGGCCGGAGGCAGATCCCTGCCCTCCCCGTCGGCCTTTGCAGAGGAGTTGGGATCCGGCGTCTCATGGGGGTTCATGCTGAAGAGGCTCCATACGTCGGTTGGCAGCGGCAACTGAGTCCATCCTAAGACCGGATCCTAGCGGATGTACTCTTTCAACACACTGTTGCGATTGGGGTGGCGCAGCTTGCGCAGAGCCTTAGCCTCGATCTGCCGGATCCGCTCGCGGGTTACATTAAAGATCTGGCCGATTTCTTCCAAGGTTTTCATGCGGCCGTCATCCAGGCCGTAGCGCAGCTTCAGCACATCCCGTTCGCGGGGGGTGAGGGTTTCCAAAACGCTCTCCAGATCTTCTCTGAGCAAGACTTTGGCCACCCGATCCTCCGGCGTCTCCCCGTCGGACTCGATAAAGTCGCCCAGGCGCGAATCCTCTTCCTTGCCGATGGGCGTTTCTAAAGAAATGGGGAGCTGGGCCGACTTGGCGATAAAGCGCAACTTTTCGATGGTGATCTCCATGCGGGTGGCGATCTCCTCTTCGGTGGGCTTGCGGCCCAGCTCCTGAGAAAGCAACTTGGTCACCTTTTTGATGCGGGAGATCGTCTCGTAGAGGTGGACGGGCAGGCGAATGGTGCGGGATTGGTCGGCAATGGCGCGGGTGATGGCCTGGCGGATCCACCAGGTGGCATAGGTGGAAAACTTGTAGCCCTTCTCGTGGTCAAACTTTTCTGCTGCCCGGATCAGGCCCAGGGATCCCTCTTGGATAAGATCCTGAAACGACAAGCCCCGGTTCATGTATTTTTTGGCGATGGACACCACCAAGCGCAGGTTGGATTGCACCATCTTTTCTTTGGCCCGCCGCCCCCGATGCAACCGCCGCCGAAATTCCGGCAGGGACATTTTGACTTCCTCTGCCCAGAGGGTGTCGGGCACCTCCTCTGGATCCGACCAGAGGCCCATGCGCTGAAAAACGGCCTCGCGAGCGCGCTCTAGCTCCAGCAGATCGGCAATTTTGCGGGCCAGCTCGATTTCCTCATCGGCCCGCAGCAGCCGGATGCGCCCGATTTCCTGTAAATAGACCCGGATGGAGTCATCGGTGTAGGGCTTTTTCTTACTGGCCGCTTTGCGCTTCGAACGACCCTTGGCGCCGACGGCGACAGTCTCGCCATCCTCGTCTGCTACCTCTTCTTCGTCCTCATCCTCATCAAAAGCATCAGTGTCACCGGTATCCAGTTCGCTCTCGAGCGTGTCCGTCCCACTCTCCAACTCCAGAGCGCTGGAAGATGGATTTTCCAGATCCGGTTCGAGAAGCGCTGTTTGACCAGACTGCACCAATTCCTTTGCTTGAGCCATGCTGAGTTCCTCGTGATCCTGATCACAGACAACAGAAGGTGACTAGAGGAGGCTAGACGCCAAAAGGAGGAGAGCCAGTTGCAGCTCTGCCGCCTCCCACAGCGCCAGAGTGAGAGAGTTAGACCGGCAAACCAAAACCTGGCTTGCCCGCTTCTAATAGGCGATTGCTCCGGTCAATCTGGAAGCAGATATCGCTCATGGGGCTTAACTGAACTGGCGCAAGACTCATCTTGATGGACGGAGCCTCTCGCAGTTGCGAAAGGCGGATCTTTTTCTTCGCCAATCTTGCGACGGCAGGCGAGGCACTTCACCAGGGGGACAGGACATTCAGCACCTCAACCACTCCAACCTAGGAGAAGAAGATCCCTCTACAGCAGGCAGCAAATGGCCTCAAAGGGAGCACTTGCAGGCAACTGTAGCCGTTCTCACCAAAACGTCTTCCCTAAATTAGCCCGACCTTGGGGAAACAGCAACGGGGCAGGCAAAGAAAATGTTAAATCCACCTCAATAACCAAAGTCGGATCCCTGGCCTCGGTCTAGTCCAAGCGAAAGGCTCAATGCTACCTTAAATCAGACTTTCTTTAGATCCAACTTGATCCCTGCCTGCGCCGCACCGCCTATGACCCATCCCTTCCTACAGCATCTCCAGGAACGTGTGATCGTCTTCGACGGGGCAATGGGATCCTCTCTGCAAGCCCAGAACCTGACGGCAGCCGATTTTGGTGGGCCGGAGCTGGAAGGCTGCAACGAGATCCTGGTGCTGAGCAAGCCGGAGGCGGTGGCGCAGGTTCACCGGGGTTTTCTAGAGGTGGGGGCCGACGTCATCGAGACCAATACCTTTGGCGCCACCTCGATTGTCTTGGCCGAGTACGGGATCCCGGAAAAAGCCTACGAGCTAAACGTGGCGGCGGCGCGGCTGGCCAAGCGGGTGGCAGCCGAGTTCTCAACGCCGGAAAAGCCTCGTTTTGTGGCCGGCTCCATCGGCCCCACCACCAAGCTGCCCACCCTGGGGCACATCGGCTTTGACCAGATGCGGGCTGCCTATGAGGAGCAGGTGCGGGGGCTCCTCGACGGCGGGGCGGATCTCCTCATTATCGAGACCTGTCAGGACATTCTGCAGACCAAGGCGGCCTTGGTGGCCGTGCAGCAGGAGTTGGCCCGGCGGGGGATCCGCCTGCCGGTGGTGGTGTCCCTGACCTTTGAGGTGCAGGGGACGATGCTGGTGGGCACGGAGATCGGGGCGGCGCTGGCCGTCCTGGAGCCCTACCCCATCGATGTGCTGGGCCTCAACTGCGCCACCGGGCCGGACAAGATGGCCGAGCACATCCGCTACCTCTCCCGCCATTCCCCCTTCCCCATCTCCTGCATCCCCAACGCCGGTCTGCCGGAAAACATCGGCGGCAAGGCCCACTACAAGCTGACGCCGGAGCAGTTGCGCTTCCACCTGGAACACTTTGTGCGGGATCTGGGGGTGGCGGTGGTGGGGGGCTGCTGCGGCACCCGCCCGGAGCACATCGCCGCCTTGGTGGCAGCCGTCCAGGGGTTGCGGCCCAAACGCCGCGCCGTCGAGCGCATCCAGGCTGCCGCCTCGATCTACTCGCCCCAGCCCTACCTCCAGGACAACTCGTTTTTAATCATCGGCGAGCGGCTCAATGCCAGCGGCTCCAAGAAGATGCGGGAGCTGCTCAACGCTGAAGATTGGGACGGCCTGGTGGCCCTGGCGCGGGAGCAGGTGCGGGAGGGATCCCACATCCTCGACGTGAACGTGGACTACGTGGGCCGGGATGGGGTGCGGGATATGCGGGAGCTGGTCTCGCGGCTGGTGACCCAGATCCCGCTTCCCCTGATGCTGGATTCCACCGACTGGCAGAAGATGGAGGCTGGCCTCAAGGTGGCCGGGGGCAAGTGCCTGCTCAACTCCACCAATTACGAGGATGGGGAAGAGCGCTTCCTCAAGGTGCTGGAGCTGGCCAAGACCTACGGCGCGGGGGTGGTCATCGGCACCATCGACGAGGAGGGCATGGCCCGCACCGCCGAGAAGAAGTTCCAGATTGCCGAGCGGGCCTATCGCCAGGCAGTTGAGTACGGGATCCCGCCCTACGAGATTTTCTTTGACCCCTTGGCTTTGCCCATCTCCACCGGCATTGAGGAAGACCGCGCCAACGGAGCGGCCACCCTGGAAGGGATCCGCCGCATCCGCCAGGCTTTCCCCGATACCCACATCCTCTTGGGCATCTCCAACATCTCCTTTGGACTTTCGCCGGCAGCCCGCGTGGTCTTGAACTCGGTGTTTTTGCACGAGTGCCGCCAGGCCGGGCTGGATGCCGCCATCGTCAGCGCCGCCAAAATCCTGCCCCTAAGCAAGATCCCGGAGGAGCAGCAGCAGGTGTGCCGGGATCTGATCTGGGATCGGCGGCAGTTTAACGCTGAGGGCATCTGCACCTACGATCCCCTGGCGCGGCTGACGGAGCTGTTTGCAGGGGTTTCCAGCCAGGAGCTGCGGGCGGCGGGATCCCTGGCCAAGCTGCCGCTGGAGGAGCGGCTGCGGCGGCACATCATCGATGGGGAGCGCATCGGCCTGGAGGAGACCCTGGCGGAGGCGCTGCAGAAATACTCCCCCCTGGAGATCATCAATACCTTTTTGCTGGACGGCATGAAGGAGGTGGGGGAGCTTTTTGGCGCCGGCAAAATGCAACTGCCTTTTGTGCTGCAGTCGGCAGAAACCATGAAGGCGGCGGTGAAATACCTAGAGCCCTTCATGGAAAAGGTGGGCGGGGAGGTGTGCAAGGGCACCTTCTTGATCGCCACCGTCAAGGGGGATGTCCACGACATCGGCAAAAACCTGGTGGACATCATCCTCACCAACAACGGCTACAAGGTCATCAATTTGGGCATCAAGCAGCCGGTGGAAAACATCATCGAGGCTTATGAAAAGTACAAACCCGACTGCATTGCCATGAGCGGCCTGTTGGTGAAATCCACTGCGTTTATGAAAGAAAATCTGGAGGTGTTTAACGAGCGGGGCATCGCCGTGCCTGTGATCCTAGGGGGGGCGGCCCTTACCCGCCGCTTTGTGGAAGAAGACTGCCGCCAGACCTACAAGGGCCAAGTCATCTATGGCCGCGACGCCTTTACCGACCTGCACTTTATGGATCGGCTGATGCAGGCCAAGGCTGCCGGGCGCTGGGATGACCGGCTGGGTTTTCTGGATGACTTGGAGCAGCGAGTCAACGGCCAGAAGGAGGCTGCTGCGGATCCAGCGGATCCCACCTTGCCGGCTCCAGAGGTGACCGTGGGCGCTGCTCCTGCCCTTGCGGTCTCGGCTGGCGACGGCGGGGCAGACACCCGTCGTTCCGAGGCGGTTGCCCTGGATACCGAGCGGCCCATCCCCCCCTTCTGGGGATCCAAAGTTCTCGCCTCAGATCAGATCCCCTGGCCGGAAGTCTTCTTCTATATCGACAAGCAGGCCCTGGTGGCCGGCCAGTGGCAGATCCGCAAGCCGCGCGACCAGTCGGCGGAGGAGTTTGCCCAGTTTCTCGCCACCCAGGTGGAGCCGGTGATCGAGCGTTGGAAGGAGCGGATCCTGAGCGAAGACCTGCTGCACCCGCAGGTGGTCTACGGCTACTTCCCAGCGCAGGCGGAAGGGAATACGTTAATCCTCTTCGACCCGGCCAGCTTCCCCGAGCTGTTTGCTCTAGAGCCCGGCTCCACCACCTACTTCCAACTGCCCACCGTCGAGCGCCCCCAGCTTTCTCCCCAGGTGCGGGAGCTGGCCCGCTTCACCTTCCCCCGCCAAAAAACCGGCCAGCGCCTCTGCATTGCCGACTTCTTCGCCGATCGCTCCACCGGCCTGGTGGACGTTTTCCCCATGCAGGCAGTTACAGTGGGGCCAGAGGCCACGGCCTACGCCCAGCGCCTGTTTGCCGAAGGCCAGTACACCGACTACCTCTACTTCCACGGCCTGGCCGTCACCCTGGCAGAAGCCTTAGCAGAGTGGTGCCACGCCCGCATCCGACGGGAGCTGGGCTTTGGCGGCGAGGACAGCCCTGACATCCGCCAGATCCTGCACCAGGGCTACCGCGGCTCCCGCTACAGCTTCGGCTATCCTGCCTGCCCCAACATCGCCGATCAGCGGGTTTTGTTGGAGCTGCTCCGGGCCGAGCGCATCGGCCTGACCATGGACGACAGCGACCAGTTGGATCCGGAACAGTCCACCACTGCCATCGTCGCCTACCACCCGGCGGCCCGCTATTTCAATACTTGATCCCTCACCCCCAGCCCCTCTCCCTGAGATCCTCACCCACGGCCTCTCTCCCTGAGGGATCCACCCTCACCCCCAGCCCCTCTCCCTGAGGGAGAGGGGGGCTAGCGGGAGCGGCTGAGCAGGGGAAACCCCATCACCACGACCAAGGTAGCCAGGATGATCACGGTGGAGAGGGCGTTGATCTCCGGCGTCACCCCCCGCCGCGCCGTGCTGTAGATGAGGATGGGCAGGGTCTGGCTTTCCGGCCCGCTGGTGAAAAAGGAGATGACAAAGTCATCGATGGAGAGGGTAAAGGCCAGCAGCGCCGCGGCCAGGATCCCCGGCCTGGCCAGGGGCAAGGTTACATAGCGCAGCTTCTGCCAGGTGTTGGCGTAAAGGTCGTAGGCGGCTTCCTCCAAAGCGGGATCCAAAAGCTGCAGGCGGCTGCGCACCACGATGGCCACAAAGGCAATCTGAAAGGTGATGTGGGCCAGGATCATCGTCCCCAAGCCCAGCTCAAACCAGCCGGTGTAGGCGCGCACAAACTGGTAAAACAGCAGCAGCGTAATCGCCATCACAATATCAGGGACAGTTACCGGCAACAGCAGCAACCCCTGCACAATCCTTTGGCCGGGGAAACGGTAGCGGTACAGCCCGTAGCCCAAGAGGGATCCCAGCACCGTGCTCACCAGAGTGCTGACTCCAGCCAAGACAAGGGTATTTTGCGTGGCCTGCCAGATCGCGGCATTGCGAAAGAGAGCCAAGTACCAATCGAAGGTAAAACCCGTCCACGCCAGGCCAAAGCGGGCGCGGTTAAAAGAATAGACGGCAATCAGCACAATCGGCAGGTAGAGAAAGCCATAGATGGCATAGCTCACTCCCCGCAGCCAGATGGGTACCCTCGGCAACATTTGGTTGTGCTATCTCGGTTGTGTCTATCTCACTGTAGAGCAAATGAGGGCAACTCCCCAGTTTCAGGCATCCGCTTGCAACCATGCCTACACGCTAAAGCCTCTCATCAATACTCTCATCAATATGAGGTTATTTGTGACTGAATTCGTTGAATTGACGATGGGATCCCGACAGCTTTGACATACTCCCCACAGCCGTACAGTTTTTTCTGACTTCACGGAAGTTCTGTAGCCAATCCGGATCTTCACGACACAAGAGATAGATCTACATTGGCTTATTAGATAACGCTGGAAAAAGCTGTAGCTTGCTAGGGCTTACGATCCACCACAGGCAAACCGTCCAGCAATAGACAGGGTAATCACGGTGCTTTTTGTAAAGTTGCCGATCAGGAACGTGGGCTAAACGAAGTTTTTTGCTGAGCTCTATTTGGGTGAACCTCAATACCTGTGACCGCGAAATCGCAGTAAAGACCTTGCCCATTCTCGCCACACAGGTAGTGGAAAATTGCGCGAGGATTGCTAAACTTGGGTTCGGAGTGGTGTGAAAAAGCTGTAACCATGCCCAAAAGCAGTTCTAGTCCTATTCGGGAAAAACAAAACCCAGAGGGAGTGCGTATCAAAACCAAGATTATGTCTTGGCCCAGGAAACTGTTGGCGTGGGGCCATATAGCCTACTGGGAGGCGTCCGGGTTGATGTTGCTCGGGATCCTGCTGATCGTTTACCGCTGGCGGGGTACCCTGCTGATGTTGATCAATCCCGGCTACGTGAATGTGGCTTTGTTGGCCGGGCTATGCCTGCTGGGCTTGGGGATTGGCCGTTGGCAAGGAGCGAAAGTCGCCTCTTCTGAAGCCCACGCCTCGCTGTTGGGACCGCAGCTGGGCGCAGGACTGCTGATCCTGACGGCACTGCTGGGGTTTTGGGTCGAGCCGCGACCGCTCTCCAGCCAAACTGCCCTCAACCGAGGGGTATCTCCCTACCTGGGGGTATCTCGTAGCCAGCCGCAGGCTTTTCGTCCCAAGCTCGACCCGCGTCAGCGCACTCTGCTGGATTGGGTACGCACCTTGGATGTCTACCCGGATCCCTACACCTACACAGGGCAGCCGGTGCGGGTACAGGGGTTCGTCGTTCCCGACCCGCGGCCCGACCACTTTGTTATCGCTCGCTTTTTGGTCAGTTGCTGTGCTGCCGATGCCTACCCTGTGGGCTTGCCGGTGCGCTGGCCAGAGGCAGAACAGTTAACTGCCGATAGTTGGCTGCGTCTGGAGGGACGCATGGCCGTAGAGCGGCGGGATGGCCAATCTCAGTTGGTGATCGTCGCCGAGCAGGTGGAGCCAATACCGGTGCCGGCCAATCCCTACGCCGACGAGTAGGCTAGATATCGGTTTCGCTTAGTTTGCTGCTCATGTAATCGAAAGGCTCGGCCACAAAGCTGTAGTCTTCGCCGGAGCCGAGCAGCTCCAGGGTGCGGGTTTTCATGTTTTGGATCCCAATCACCGTCGGGGCGATGGGCACGCCGAGGGAGTTGTAAGTTTCCCGCAAGCCGGCCAAGACTCGCTCATCCAAGACGCTGTTGTCGGCAGCCACCAGCGCATAAGAAGCGTAGCGCAGGAAGTAGTCCATATCCCGCAAACAGGTGGCGTAGCGGCGGGTGGTGTAGGCGTTGCCGCCCGGACGGATCAGATCCGGCACCTGGGCAAACATAGCTGCGGCAGCCGTCTTGACAATGTCCACCGAGTTGAGATTAATCACCTGCACTGCCTTGATGCGCCGCAGCCCTGAATCGTAAAAAGCTTTGAGCGCATCCATCGCATTCCGGTCCAAGTAGCGGCCCGCCAGGTCGTAGGTTTTGATCAGTGTGGTTACGGCATCCCGCATATTCTCAACTCCGTTCCTGTAACTCTATGTAAAAGTAGCTTGAGATGCAAAAGTGAGAAAAGATTGAGAAGAGATTTTGTCGGCAACGTCCAAAGGCCACCCTTGGAAAATCGAGCCGGAGCCCAACAACGGCAGCGCTCCGAGCTCCCCACTTGCCCCCAGAAGTTTAGCATGCAGGGGGTTCTTTCCCGCCGAGACAATGGCCAATGTTGTTACGAAAATGTAATGTTTCTGCAACTAGGGATCCGGCGGCAACACCCGCAGCGGCCTGAGCTGACCTGCTTGGCTGTGCCCCAAGCCCAAAAATTCCCCCTCTCTGCTCATGACCCGCAAGGTCTCAGCACCGGCCTGAGCAGGATCCAGGGGAATGGCCTGACCTTGCCGCCAGCGCTGGGCCTCAGCCGGAGATAGGGATACTGAGTCCCAATCGCGAAATCCCCACTCAATCGGCAGCAGGGCAGCGGCGGGATCGGCGGATCCCTGCCATTGCTCCAGGGGCAGGCTCTCCTGGACGCGAAAGGGGCCACTTTGCAGCCGTCGCAGGCGGCTCATCAAGCCTCCGCAACCCAATTTCTCCCCCACGTCGCGGGCGAGGGCGCGGATGTAGGTGCCGGGGCCACAGGCAATCTCCAGATCCACTTCCGGGAAGTTGCCGGGGCGCCAGCCCAGGATCCGCAGGTGCCGAATCACTACTCTCCGCGGCTCCAGCCCCAGTTCTGAGACCTCTACCCCGGCCCGCGCCAGCTCGTAGAGCTTTTTCCCCTGCCGCTTGATGGCGCTGTAAAGGGGCGGCACCTGCTCAATCTCGCCGACAAACTCCCGCAAACAGGCCGCCACCTGCTCGCAGCTCAGCTCCGGACAAGGGGATCCCACCTGGATCTGCCCCTCGGCATCGTCGGTGTCGCTGCGCTGCCCGAAGCGGAAGGTGGCCCGATAGACCTTATCCCCCGGCAGAAAGGCCAAAAAGCGCGTCGCCCGCCCCACGGCAATGGGCAAAACCCCCGTCGCCGCCGGATCCAAAGTGCCGCCATGCCCCACCCTGCGGGTGCGCAAGACCCGCCGCACCACCGCCACACAGTCGTGGGAGGTAAGCCCTGCTGGTTTATCCAGGTTGAGAAAGCCCTCCAGGGATCCCATGCCAGGCATCAACTTGCATCAACCAATAATTAAGATTTGTAACCGAACTGCCGCAGCGCTTAACATGGGGTTAACTTCCGTCTGCGAGTTTGAAGCACCCATGGCTCAGTCTTACCTGCTTTCTCAGCCTATCTGGCAACGCCTGTTGATGATTGCCCCCTTTTTCCTGTGGGGTTCGGCGATGGTGGCGATGCGGGATGCCCTCTCTGAGACCACCCCTCTCTTTATCGCCATTCTGCGGCTCTTGCCGGCTGGGATCCTGGTTTTGGCCTTTCGGCTTTGGCAGGGACGGGCCGCCGGGGTGTCTCAACCCTGGCATCCGCAGGGGCGGCGGGGGTGGCTGTGGGTCTTGGCCTTTGCCCTGGTGGACGGCACCTGTTTTCAGGGATTTTTGGCGCAAGGGTTGAGAGAGACCGGCGCCGGGCTGGGATCCGTGCTGATCGACTCGCAGCCGCTGGCGGTGGCTCTGATGGCCACCTGGTTTTACCGCGAGCGGATGGGAGCGCTGGGCTGGCTGAGCTTGGGGATAGGGGTGGTCGGCATCGGCCTGATCGGCTTATCTGGCGGGGGATCCCTGCAGTTGGGGGCTGGCGTCGTCTGGATGTTGCTGGCATCCCTGTCGATGGCCATCGGCACCGTGATGATGCCCAAGGTGGCGGAGGTGGCGGATCCGGTGTTGGCGACGGGCTGGCACATGGTGTTGGGCAGCCTGCCCTTGATCCTGCTCTCGGCGCTAACAGAAAGCGAGCAATGGCAGCACCTGAGCGGTGCCCACTGGCTGGGCCTGCTCTACGCTTCGGTGATGGGAAGCGCTGTGGCCTATGCCCTCTTCTTCTATTTCGCCTCCCAGGAGAACCTCACCGAATTCAGCTCCCTGACCTTTCTCACCCCCATCTTCGCCCTGCTGTTCGGCAGCACCTTCTTGGGGGAATCGCTGACGCGGCTGCAGTGGTTGGGAGTGGGTATCACCCTGGTCTGCGTGTATTTGATCAACCACCGGCAAGAATGGCAGGAGCGCCTGCGCTTGGCCTGGCCAGGGATCCTCTCGGAGCTGGGCCTGGAGTTCAGCACCGTCGAGATCCGCGATGGCAACCGCGACTAGCAGGGATCCCTTAGGGGGGTAGGAACCCCATTGCCTCTCGCACCCTTTGCAGCGTTGGCTCGGCAACAGCGCGAGCCTTGGCAGCATTTTCCCGGATCAGCGCCAGCAGATAGTCGGGGTTGTTGCAGAGATCCCGGTAGCGCTGCTGAATGGGCTCTAGGGCAGCGATGATGCTGTCTGCGAGGAGAGGCTTGAACTGTCCCCACCCCATCTCGGCACACTCAGCTGCCACCGCCTCCTTGCTTTTTCCAGAGGTGAGCATGTAGATCGTCAGCAAATTGTGGGCTTCAGGACGAGCCGGATCGTCAAAGACAATGCCCCGAATGGGGTCGGTCTTGCATTTTTGGATCTTCTTGCGGATGGTATCCGGGTCATCCAAGAGATGAATGCGGCTGAGATCCGAGGGATCCGACTTGGACATCTTGCGCGTGCCATCGGTCAAGCTCATGATCCGCGCCCCCTGTGGGCGAATCAGGGCCTCTGGGATCACAAACACCTCGCCAAAGCGGTCGTTAAAGCGGCGGGCAATATCCCGACACAGCTCAATATGCTGCCGCTGATCCTCCCCCACCGGCACATACTTGGGCTGGTAGAGCAAAATATCCGCCGCCTGCAAAATCGGGTAGCTGAACAAGCCAACGCTGGTCTCCTCTCCCTGTTTTTCTTTTTTCTCCTTGTATTGGATCATGCGCTCCGCCCAGTTCATGGGGGTGATGGTGTTGAACAGCCAGGCCAGCTCCGTATGGGCAGGCACGTGGGACTGCACGAACAGCACACAATGCTCCAGGCTGAGGCCACAGGCCAAATAAAGGGCAAACAGCGAGCGGGTGCGCTCCCTCAACAGCTTGGGATCCTGAGGGACGGTGATGGCATGTTGATCCACAATGCAAAAAAAGTTCTCGTAGTGCTCCTGCTCGGCCACCCAATTTTTAATCGCCCCCAAGTAATTGCCCAGGTGCAACTCGCCAGAGGGCTGAATGCCAGAGAGGGTGCGCGGCTTAGCCATAGGAAAAGCAGATCTCAAATGCCAACAAGACAAGAGCAAGGAAAGTCTTTATCAGGATACCAAGAGAGGCGCAACCCGTTGGTTCATGATGGATAGAAGACGCCCAGCCCAACACCATGTCAGACTCGGAACCCGAACTGTTGCGTGCCGCCAACCACTATGTGCTGCTGATCCCGGGCTTGCCGGAGCAATTTCTCAGCCCTGAGGAATTGCAGGAGTTCCTCGTGCGGCTGTTGCAAGAGCACCCCCACCTGGTGGATGCAGATCTGGCCCGCTACCCCACCCCCCAAGCGCAGGCGCAGCGGCTGATCGACACCGCCTGTGAAGTCGAGGTTTCCCCCGGCGAAACCCTGCAGTGGCATCCTGTGCGCCTGAGCAAGCGCCCCTCGATACCGCCTTGACAGACCAGGGGCTCGTTTGTGAAACCAACGGGGCTGTGTTTCGGATCCCGCCTTGGACGTGATACAACGCAAGAGAGAAATCTTTAGTCCCAAGTTCTAAAAGGGGTCAGCCATGCCGCGCAGCATGAAGAACGACAACTTCATCGACAAAACCTTTACCGTCATGGCCGATCTGATCCTGAAACTGCTGCCGGGGGTGAGTTCTGAGCAAAAGAAAGCTTTTGCCTACTACCGGGATGGCATGGCCGCTCAGAGCGAAGGGGAATACGCCGAGGCTCTGGAAAACTACCGAGAAGCCCTCACCCTGGAGCAAGGCGAAGAGGATCGTAGCTACATCCTCTACAACATGGGCCTGATCTACCAAAGCAACGGCGAACTGGACAAGGCCCTGGAGTACTACCACCAAGCTCTGGAGTTGAACCCACGACTTTGTTCTGCCCTGAACAACATCGCTGTGTTGCTGCATCATAAAGGCGAGCAGAGCCTGCAGGCCGGAGATGAAGAAACGGCAGAGGCCCTGTTTGACGAGGCCGCTCAATACTGGATCCGCGCCATTCGCATTGCCCCCAACAACTACATCGAGGCCCAAAACTGGCTGAAAACCACCGGGCGCGCCAACCTCGAGTTGTATTGAGTCTGCCTGCCAAAGGACTCTGTACCACCAACGCGAACGGTTGCTCTCAGCTACCTTAAGCTAAGTTAATGATCTGCGCGCCGGAGGGAAGGATGCTGAAACGGGAAGGGGTACAACATGTCGCTCACTTGGCTCGTCTGGAGCTAACCGAGGAGGAAGAGATCCAGTTCACCGAGCAACTGGCAGACATCTTGGCCTACGTGGAACAACTGAAAGAGCTGAATACGGAAGGGGTGGAGCCCACCTTCCATGCCCTGGACATGGAGCTGCCCACCCGCCCCGATGAAGTCGAGCCCTATCCGGATGTCGAAGGGATCCTGGCCAACGCTCCCGACCGGGCGGATGTGTTCTTCAAAGTGCCCCGCATTCTGGACGCAGAAGACTGACGTCGCCAGATTACCTTAGGCTGGCCCAAGGGAGTAGGGGCGTGGTAGGGGCCGCCGGACAGCATTGTGGGTTACTCAATAAAGCAACGGAGAGGGTGGGATTCGAACCCACGGTGGCGTGAACCACGGCAGTTTTCAAGACTGCTTCCTTAAACCGCTCGGACACCTCTCCAATTCTCTGGGATCCCCAAACCCTATTTATGCTACGCAATTGGCTTCAGGTTGTGCAATTGTACTCCGCACCGAGTAGCGCGATGGGCGGGAAAGCAGGCCATGGCATGGTTTAGCATAGCAACGCTCGCCTTGGCCCAGGCCGCCCCAGCAGGGATCCCTCAGCCTGCAACTGCTGCTATGCTACGGGACAAGTAGGCGGATCCCTTGTCGCTATGGCCTCGCGTCGTTCCAAGTTGGTTTTGGATCCCGGATCAGAGGTGGAGGGGGGGCGTCTCTTAGCCCTGAAAAACCAGATTGAGGCAATCCTCTACCTGAAGGGGCAGCCGTTGGCCCTATCGGCGCTGGCTCAGTTGGCCCGCTGCAGCCGCGATGAGGCCTATGATGCGCTGCTGGAGTTGATGGAAGACTATGCTCACCGCGACTCTGCCCTGGAAGTATTGCAGGTGGGGGAGGGGTTTGCCCTGCAGTTGCGAGAGCCGTTTTTGGAGCTGGCCAACCAGCTCTTGCCCCCCGAAATCGGGGTGGGCGCTGCCCGTACCTTGGCGACCATCATCCTGCGGGGGCCCCTCTCCCAAGCCGAGTTGGTAGAGTTGCGCGGTCAGGGCGCCTATCAGCATGTGGCAGAGCTGGTGGAGAAAGGCTTTATAACCCGCTACCGCAAAGAAGGCAGCCGCTCCCCCTGGTTGCGGGTGACGGATAAGTTTCATCGTTACTTTACGGTAGACAAGCTGGCCAATCCCTTCCCCGAAGAATAAACTTCCCGCAACGCGGCCAGCGATTCATTCGTTCCCTTTTGCCAGCCCTGCCCGAACGGCATCCAAAAACTGACGGGCGGTGCGACCGGAAAAGCCGTTTTGCTGCTGCGCCCAGATCAGGGCCCGGCGACGCAGGGCCGCCAAAGATTGAGCGAAACCCAGCCGCTGCGCCAAGTGTTCTACAGTTGCCAAGTAATCGTCTTGAGTGAACGGAGGGAAGGTGAGGGTGAGGCCAAAGCGATCCTGCAGCGACAGCTTTTCCTGCACCGTATCCCAGGCGTGGACTTCTTGATCTTGGGGGTTGGGGCGGTCGGCGAAAAACTCGCGGACCAAATGGCGGCGGTTGCTGGTGGCATAGAGGCGGACGTTGGGCGGCGGCGCGACGAGATCCCCCTCCAGGAGCACCTTGAGCTGCTTGAACTCGGTTTCGTCGGCCTCGAAGGAGAGATCGTCCACAAACAGCACAAAGGGCAGCCCCTGTTTCCTCAGCTCCGCCAAGATCTCCGACAATTGCATCAAGTCAGTTCGTCTCAGCTCCAGAAGGCGCAGCCCCTGAGGGCCGTAGCGGCGCAACAAGGCCTTCACCAACGAAGACTTGCCGGTGCCCCGCGCCCCGTAGAGCAAGACATGCAAAGCCAGATCCCCCCGCAGCAGCGCTTCGGTGTTGGCGGCCAACTGCTGCTTCTGCCGTTCGTAGCCGTAAATCTCATCCCAATCGGGCAGGTCGGGAGCCGGGATCCCTTCTAGCCCTGCCGGCCCCCAGCGAAACGCCCAATAGCGAGCACAGATTCCTACCCCTCTTTGGCGGTAGTGGGCGATCAACGCCTCCAGGCTCAGGCCCCAATCGGCAAAAGAGCGCGGATCCCAGCCGGCGCAGTCACTGTCCCCATCCGGCCAAGGGATCCCCAGGCCCAGCGCCTGCATCTGCTCTTCGATGAGCTCCTGGCTCTCGGCCAGGATCTGTAAGCAGCGGAGATCGTGCCGTGCTGCTTGCAAAAGGGGTGTCGGGATCTCCCCACCTCGCAGCGCCGCGCGGGCAAAGGGGTTGTCCGCCCAGCGGATCTCCTGGATCAGCCACTCCCGCCAGCTCAGGTTTTGCTGGGCCAAAAGCTCAAACCAGCGCCCGTAGGCCGCCCAGCAAGGCAGGGGATCCCCGGCCATCAACTGCTGGATCAGCTCCTGCCAGCCCAGGGCTAGGGGATGGGCGCAGATTTCTCGAAACAGCAACAGCTTGGCCGCCGCTTCCGCCGCTTCTTCGAGGGGAGTCATCGCTGTGGTTGAGATTGGGCATAGTCGCTATGTTGCCGCGATAACGGCAGTGCAGTAAAGCCTTGCAAGACAAGGTTGGTTTTCTGGCTCATCCCCATCGTTGGCGTAGTGTGCCGGCGGCAGGGAGAATCGCCAGACGGGGGGAGTCTCTATGCTCATCTTGGTCAAATGGGGGGTCGCCCACCCACAAGGGTGTCTGCTCTGCTTCCCCTGGCTATAGAGGCGGGGGGTTGACGCGATTCTGTTCAAGCCAAGGTCAGAAGCAAAAGTCGGCATCTTTGAAGATGTTATAGATTGGGATGCGAGTGCTCTGAATCTCGTAGATCCCCGGTTGCTGACAGGGATCCCAATGGGTTTTGCGGTTCTTGTCTGCAGCTTTGCAGGGAGGTACTTTGGATGGCTAACTACCCAATGCGAGGCCGTTCTTCTCCTGCTTCTGACCATTTTCCCTTGGGCACCTTGGTGGTGGCGAGCGTCTCGGTTGGGGCTCTGGCCGCCTTGGGTTGGCAGTTGTGGCAGATGGTCGCTCCGATGTTGGCCCCCCCGCCCCCACCCCAATTTCAGCGGGCGATCCGCCCGGATCCCTTGCCGAGCCCAACCAGCTTTCCCCCTCCCCTGTCTGCCCCTGCTGCAGGCACCCTTGACCCTGAAGGATTTCCCCCCGGCAGCCGCGGACGGGTGATTGAGCCGATTGGCCTGGCGATCCGCAGCCGGCCCTCCGCCGATGGAGCCTACCAGGGCGGGATTGTGGTGGGGGAAACGGTGACGGTGTTGGAGTATAGCGCCGATGGTCGTTGGCAACGGGTGCGGCGGGAGTTGAACGGTCAAGAGGGCTGGGTGCGGGCGGGCAATTTGGGCCCTGTGGAAGGGGCGGCAGCCTCGGCATCTGCTGTCTCTACCGTTTCACCATCGACAGTTCAGTTGACTCAACCCAGGCCTGAGTCCACCCACTCTCCTGGAGCAACAAGCGTTTCCCCCGGTGAGCGGGGGCGGGTGATCGAGCCGATGGGTTTGGCGCTGCGAGCCACTCCCGACCGGGAAGGGGCCTACATGGGCGGCCTGCCCCTGAATGAGGTGGTGACGGTGTTGGGCCTGAGCGAAGATGGCGGTTGGCAGCGTATCCGCCGCGAGAACGGGCAAGAGGGCTGGGTGCGGGCCGGGAACCTGGCGCAGGAGTAGCAAGATGCCCCAGCGGGGGATTGTGGTGCCCCGAAAGTTTGTGTTTGGCTAGGTCAGTAGCGCTGGCCGAACTCCAGGTGAAGCAACTCCTCTCTCCGTCGTGGGTCATTTCCTCCAGGGATCCCTTGGCCAGAGGGCTGGCTCTGGTGGCCCTGGGGCTGGGAGCCGGCATGACAGCTTGTCGTCCGCCTGTCGAGTCGGGGCCAGCTAGGGAGCCGCAGGCGATCTCTGCCTCGGCCAAAGGCACGCTGGAGCTGTGGGCCAACGGCGAAGCGTTCGTGCGGGAGGGGTTGGTCTCCAAAGACGGCTGGGCGCTGCAGTTTGAGCATGTGTACGTGACGCTGGCCGACATCACGGCCTACCAGACGGATCCCCCTTTTGAAGGGAAAGGGGAGCTCCAGGCCAAGGCCTTAGTCAACCTGACAGGCCCCCTCACGGTGGATTTGGTGCCAGCGGCGGGGGCAGAACGGGTTCTGCTGGGATCCCTGGAAGCTCCCCCTGGGCACTACAACGCCTTGGCTTGGCGGCTGGTGCCGGCAGCGGAGGGGCCGGCCAAGGGCTACTCCCTCTGGATCGAGGGCACAGCCCGGCCAGCAAAAGGGGAGGGAGAGGGGATCCCCTTTGTGCTCAAGTTCAGCCCTGAGCTGGCCTTCGTCTGCGGCGAGTATGTGGGGGAAGCGCGCAAGGGCTTTGTCCAGGCGGGCCAGGTGGCGGATCTGGAAGTGACTTTCCACTTTGACCACCTGTTTGGGGATGGCAGCCTACCGCCGGAAGATGACCTCAACCGGGCGGCGCTGGGGTTTGCCCCGCTGGTGAAGCTGGATCCCCTCTCCCTGGAGCAGCGGCTAAAGGGGGGATCCGACCCTCTGGTCTGGGACGACCTGCAGGAAAGTGGGACGGCGTCCGAAACCCTCTTGGAGATCCTGCAGAACTTGGGCCACGTGGGGGAGGGCCACTGCCGCGCGTCCTCTGACCGTCTTGGTGGGACGGGATCTTGACCTTAGGTCTTTGCCCTCGAGCCTGGGTGGCTTTTGCAGTCGAGAGATTGTCCTCTACTTTTGCCGACCCATGAACTCAGTCTGGCCAAATCGCCTCCCTTTCTACGCTTACTGGCAACTGAGCTGGCTGGCCTGCGGCCTGCTCTTGTCTGCTCCGGCTTGGGGGCATGGGGTGGAGGCCTCTTGGCGGGCCGTCCCCACTTTCGAGATCCAAGCCCGCTACGATTCCGGCGAGCCGATGCGTTCTGCCCGCGTCACGGTGTTTGCGCCCACCGATCCCACCACCCCTTGGCAGGAAGGGCAAACGGATGAGCAGGGGCGATTTCTGCTGCAGCCGGATCCTGAGCTCAAGGGACTGTGGCAGGTGCGCATTCGCCAGGCCGGCCACGGCGGGGTGGTGAACGTGCCGGTGGGCGAAGCGGCTATGCAGGCAGAAGGGATCCCCAACGGCTCCTCCTTTGGCCCTGTGCAGCGGGGGGTTATGGCTGCCTGTGTCATCTGGGGGTGCTTGGGTACGGCCCTGTTCTTCTCCCGGCCCCGTCCCTCCCAAGGCCCAGAACTCCCCGACTCCTCAGGGGGTGTTGCCGCTTTGAGCCAGGACTAGCCATGCACATCAGCGAGGGCCTTCTGCCAGCACCGCTTTGGCTGGGGGGCTATGGCATCACTGCCCTGCTTACGGGTTGGAGCCTACACCTCCTCCAGCGGTTGGAAAAGGATCCCCGCCGCCAACTGCCCAAAGCGGCGCTGCTGACCGCCGCCTTTTTTGTCGCCTCCTCCATTCACCTGCCTTTTCCCCCGGCCAGCCTGCACCTGCTGCTCAATGGCTTGCTGGGCGTGATGCTGGGGGCCTTGGCCTACCCGGCGATTGTGGTGGGCCTGTTTTTTCAGGCGGTGGCTTTTGGCCACGGGGGGCTAACCACCCTGGGGATTAACGCCGCCATTATGGGGATCCCGGCGCTCTTGGCAGGGGGGATCTTTCGAATGGGCCGACGGCGGCTGGGAGACGGGTTGGCAGCCTTCTGGGCGGGGGCGGCGGGGGTGGGGCTGGCGGCGCTGCTCTTCTACGGGGTGGTGATGGCTGCTCTCCTGGGCGAGGGGACGGTCTCCACCCAAGCAGAGCGCTTGGCCTTGGGCAGCTTGGTGATGGCCCACCTCCCTTTGGCGGCGGTGGAGGGGCTGTTTACCTGTTGGGTGGTGCGGTTTTTGCAGCGGGTGCAGCCGGAGCTGCTGGGAGAAGATGCCAAAAGATAGGGCCGAGGCCGTCATCTCCCAGGATCTCAGGGGAACGCAGTTCTCTCCACCCGCTCCCCTCCCTCCCTCCCCCTCTTGGCTTCACCGCTGGCGGCCTTTGCCCAAGCTGGTGGGCCTGGGAGCCCTGATGGCAGCTTTTGCCCAGGTGCAGCGCTTGGCCTTGCTGCCCCTGGCCTGGGCGCTGCTGGCTCTTCTCTGGGCGTTGTCGGGAGTGCCGCTCAGCCGAGGACTGAAACGGCTGGCCGCCCCAGGCGCTTTGCTAATAGCTCTCGTCGCTCTCCTACCGTTAGTTATGGGGAACACCATCCTCTGGCAGTGGGGATCCCTGGCTCTGCGGTGGGAGGGGCTGGAGAAGGCGCTCTATGTCGTTGGGCGCAGCCTGGCTTTGTTGGCGCTGGCGACGCTGCTTTTGGAGACCACCCCCCTGCTGGAACTGTTGGCGGCTTTGCGGGCGCTGGGGATCCCCGACCTGCTCTTGGAGTTGGCCTGGCTGACGCAGCGCTACCTGCAGGAGATAAGCGCCCAGTGGCAGCAGATGCAGCGGGCAGCTTGGCTGAGGGGCTGGCAGCCGCGGGGATCCCTGTGGCGTCCGGGCCCGGCCTTGCGCCAAGACCTGCCCTTCCTGGCTGCTGGGGTGGCTACTCTCCTGGTGCGCAGCTATGAGCGCTCCGAGCGCGTCTATCAGGCGCTGCGCCTGCGGGGCTACGGGCGGGCGCCCTTGGTTCCGACAGCGGCTGGCGGGGATCCCTGCAGTTGGGCGGCCAGCGGTCTGGCAGTGGCTGTGGCTCTTGGCTTGGTGTGGGTTCAACTTGGGGGGTAGCCCGATTGAGCTGGTTGGCAGAGGAGTTCAGAAGCGAAACCTAAACTAGAATAAGAAAACTTTCATTTCTGCTGTCGCCATTCTCTCGGCCTCTCCTGTGGCTATGAACCGGTTGGAGACCGCTTTGCCTACGCCCTCTCGCAGCCCTGCCGCTCCCCCAAAGAAAGCGCCGGCAGTTGCCGTTGTGCACCTGGGCTGTGAGAAAAACCGGGTGGACACCGAGCACATGCTGGGCCTGCTGGCCCAGGCGGGCTACCGGGTGGAAGGCGACGAAGACAGCGCCGACTACGTCATCGTCAACACCTGCAGCTTCATCGAGGCGGCGCGGCGGGAGTCGGTCAGCACCCTGATGGAGCTGGCGGTACAGGGCAAAAAGATCCTCATCGCCGGCTGCTTGGCCCAGCACTTCCAAGAGGAGCTGCTGCGGGAGATCCCGGAGGCGGTGGCCATCGTCGGCACCGGCGATTACCACCAGATCGTGCAGGTGATCGAGCGGGCGGAGCGAGGGGAGCGGGTCAACGCCGTCACCTCCAGCTTGGACTACATTGCCGACGAGACCGTCCCCCGCTATCGCACCACCCATGCGCCGGTGGCCTACCTGCGGGTGGCCGAAGGATGTGATTACCGCTGCTCTTTTTGCATCATCCCCCACCTGCGGGGCAAGCAACGCTCCCGCCCCATCGAGTCCATTCTGCGGGAGGCGGAGCAACTGGCCGCAGAAGGGGTGCAGGAGTTGATTCTCATTTCCCAGATCACCACCAACTACGGGATCGACCTCTACGGGGAGCCGCGGCTGGCCGGGCTCATCCGCGCCCTGGGCCGGATCCCCATCCCCTGGATCCGCATGCTCTATGCCTACCCCACCGGCATTACCCCGGCAGTGGTGGAGGCCATTCAAGAGACGCCCAATTTCCTGCCCTATCTGGATCTGCCGCTGCAGCACAGCCACCCGCAGATCCTCAAAGCCATGAACCGCCCCTGGCAGGGCCAGGTCAACGACCGGGTAATCGAGCGGCTGCGCCAGGCGCTGCCCAACGCCGTGCTGCGCACCAGCTTTATTGTCGGCTTTCCCGGCGAGACGGAGGAGCACTTACAGCATCTGTTGGACTTTGTGCAGCGCCACCAATTTGACCATGTGGGGGTGTTTACCTTTTCTCCTGAAGAAGGCACACCCGCCTACCACCTTCCCCAGCAAGTGCCGGAGCCCCTTAAGGAAGAGCGCCGCGCCCGCCTGATGCAACTGCAACAGGGGATCGCCTTCCGCCGCAACCGCGAGCAGGTGGGGCAGGTGGTGCCTGTGCTCCTGGAGCAGGAAAACCCCCGCACCGGCGAGTGGATTGGCCGTTCCCCCCGCTTTGCCCCTGAGGTGGACGGGGTGGTGTACGTGCGCGGGCCGGGATCCCTGGGATCCCTGGTGCCGGTGCAGATTACTCGCGCCGAGCCCTACGATCTCTTTGGCCAGGTGGTGGCAGCGCCGCAGGGCTTTAGCTGGAGCGGGCGGTAGAATAATTCGGTTGGACTCCGGAAAGGCGAGATGGCCAGTGCAGATGAGCTGAAACAGGCAGCAGCCCAAGCGGCGGCTCAAAAGGTGCAGTCAGGGATGGTGGTGGGGCTGGGCACAGGATCCACGGCTGCTTTTGCGGTGAGCGCCCTGGCGGAGCGGATGCAAAAGGAGGGGCTGCAGTTCATCGGTGTGCCCACCTCGGAGCGCACAGCAGAACAAGCCCGCTCCCTGGGGATCCCGCTGGCCACCCTGGAGGAGCAGCCCCGCCTGGATCTGGCCATCGATGGAGCCGACGAAATTGAAGTGGGATCCCTGAACTTGATCAAAGGAGCGGGGGGGGCTCTGCTGCGGGAAAAACTGGTAGAGGCCAGCGCCGCCGAGCTGATCATCATCGCCGATGCCTCTAAGAAGGTGACGCATCTGGGCACTCGCTTCCCGGTGCCCGTGGAGGTGGTGCGCTTTGGCTGGAAAACCACCTTGGCGCGGGTAGAGGCTATTGGCTGTGCGGCCACTTTGCGGTTGAATGCCCAAGGGGATCCCTACCTGACGGATGAACAGCACTACATCCTCGATTGCCAATTCGGCCCCATCGCCGATCCCGCCAAGATCGCCGATCAACTCAAGGGGACGGTGGGGGTGGTGGAGCATGGCCTGTTCATCGGCATGGCCCAAGAGGCGATCATCGCCCTTCCTGAGGGAATTGAGACGCTGCAACCAAGCTGATCCCGTACCCAGTTGCGTATTGGCATCATGTCCAATCGCCATGAAACGGTTCGTTAACTCCCCTCTCCCGCTGGGAGAGGGGCTGGGGGTGAGGGAGCGCTCCCGCTGGGAGAGGGGCTGGGGGTGAGGGAGCGCTCCCGCTGGGAGAGGGGTCGGGGGTGAGGGAGCGCTCCCGCTGGGAGAGGGGCCGGGGGTGAGGGAGCGCTTGGGAACTGTCTCAATGACTTGAAATGATTATGAAGAATGCCCGATGCTGACCTTACAAGCTGTAGCCGATCTGCTGCAAACCCCTCTCCGGGGAGATCCCCATCTGTTGGGGTTGCCGGTTCAGGCCCTCTGCACCGACAGCCGCCAGTTGCAGCCGGGATCCGTTTTTGTGGCGCTGCGGGGGGAACGCTTCGACGGACACGATTTTATTCCGCAAGCCCTGAGCAAGGGAGCTGTTGCCGTCATCAGCCAGCGTCCGACCTCAGGCCCTCATTTTCAGGTTTCAGACACGCTGAGGGCCTATCAGCGCCTTGCCAGGGGCTGGCGGGAGCAATTCTCCATCCCGGTGGTGGCCATCACCGGCTCAGCCGGCAAAACCACCACCAAGGAAATGCTGGCGGCTGCCCTATCCCGCTACGGCAGCGTTCTCAAAAGCGAGGCTAACCACAACAACGACATTGGCGTGGCGCAAACGCTGCTGCGGCTGCAGCCGGAACATCAGTTTGCGGTTCTGGAAATGGCCATGCGCGGCCCTGGGGAAATTCGCCGCCTGGCGCAGATGGCCCGGCCCACCCACGCCTTGATTACCCACATCGGCACCGCCCACATCGGCAGGCTGGGATCCCGCGCCGCCATTGCCGCCGCCAAGTGCGAGCTGCTACAGGAGCTGGGGCAGGGAGTGGCCCTGCTCAACGGAGAAGATCCCTTGCTGTTGTCCACCGCCGCCGGCCTGGGGTCGGGACCAACCCTCACCTATGGCCTGGAGCGAGGAGACCTGCGAGGAGAATGGGATCCCCAAGCCCAAACGGTAACCGTGGCGGGCCTGACCCTGCCGGTGCCCCTGCCCGGAAGACACCACGCCCTCAACTGGATGGGGGTGCTGGCGACTGTGCGCAGCTTGGGGCTGGATTGGGAGCCGCTCCGAGAACCCATCGCCTTGCCCACGCCTCTGGAGGGGCGCAATCGCCATCTCAAGCTGGCAGGAGATGTGGAAATCTGGGATGAAACCTACAATGCCTCGCCGGAAGCGATGATAGCGGCTCTGCACCTATTGGCCCAAACCCCAGGGAGACGACGCTGGGCCGTTCTCGGCCCCATGCGGGAACTGGGAGAGCATGCACCTCAGCTCTATGCAGAGGTGGGACGAGCGGCTGCCCCTTTGGGGTTGGATTGGGTTTTGCTCCTGGATCCGGAAGGAGAAATGCAGCCGCTGCTCGACCAAAAACCGGCAGCCCAGGCAGAACGCTGTAGGGATGCAGCGGCAGTGCTGCAAGTTTTGCTAGATCAGGTGCAAGCCGGGGATCGGTTGCTGTTCAAGGCGGCACGAGCCGTTGAGCTGGAGCAGGTGCTGCACCGCTTTTTGCAAGCCTGGCAGCGGTAGGCTAAGCTAAAAGACAGCTGATGGCAAGCCTGCATCTCTCTGTTGGGCTGGGATCAGCCCAGGCGGCTTTCTCTTTGTCGATAACTACCCCTTCTGCGTACGGCATGTACTTCAATCCCTCTCTACGCGAAGAACCCCGCAATCAACCGCCAACAGTGGTGCCCTCCCCTAGTAGCCTTTCCATTCTCGATTGGTTGCGCCAGCAAGGCCGGTTGATCGAGCAGCCTATTGAAGTCTCTGGGGCTGTTTTGGAAGAAGACATCGACGACATCGACGACTTGATCGGGGACGACTACAGCGAAGACTTCGAGGCAGAAGAAGAGTAGGCACGACGGCCGAGATCGTTACGAGATCACCAGCTCGTTGATCCCTTCGCCCGACACGTCGAGGGCGTCGGCTTTTGCGCTGCCAATGGATCGCTAACTTGAACAAACAAAACAATAAATGTAAGTAAACGTAACGGATCCCTCAGCCTCAAGGGATCTTTTTTTAGCTTGTTTTGGATTGCTCACCACCATCCCGCGATGATTGTTGCAAATCTAACCTCAGCGGAGATTAGCCTTGCAGCCCCTGTAAAAAAAGTATTTTGGGGCAGTGGAAATATCTTTTTTGGGGACTTTTTTCAATTTTGAGGAACTCCAGCTCCATCCCGCCCGTCATAGATAAATGTAAACCTACTCTTCACGGAGGGTTACATTGCATGATTCGCAATCTCTTCGCTCTTTCCTTAGCTGTTGTCTCGGCCACCACGTTGGTTGCAGCCCCTGCGGTCATTGCCGGCAGCTACGGCGCAACTTCTGAAAGCGTGAAAACCGCTGCTGCTACCGGCAAAACCATTGTGGATGTTGCGGCTGAGGCCGGCTCTTTCACCACGTTGATCCAAGCCTTGGAGGCTGCCGACTTGGTGGAGGTACTGGCTGGGGAAGGCCCCTTCACCGTTTTTGCTCCCACCGACGAGGCCTTTGCAGCGCTGCCGGAAGGCACTTTGGAGAAGTTGCTCTTGCCGGAAAACCGTGAGCAATTGACCCAGATTCTCACCTACCATGTGGTGCCCGGCAAAGTTCTCTCCAACGATCTGAAAGCTGGGGAAGTGGTCACGGTCGAGGGATCCCCTGTGGAGATCTCTTTGGCTGATGGAGTCAAGGTCAACGATGCCAACGTGGTGACCGCGGATATCGAGGCCGTCAACGGCGTCATCCACGTCATCGACAAGGTGATCCTGCCCCCGCAGATCTAACCTGTCGGTAGGGAAGTTCTAGATCCTGCGGGGTCTAGTTCTCTGGCAGCCCCTGCCCCCGGTGGTGGGGGCTTTGTGTTGCAACTTAGGCCGACGACCCTCAAGGGATCCCTGACCTTGAGCTCTATAGGTCGATGCCGACGCTGGAAGCGTAGATCGCCTCCACCGACACGCCCGAGACCCGCTGCGGACGCACAATCATGTACTCATTGTCCATCTGCTTGGGCAAGGTGATGAACTCTTCGCCGCCCACCATCAGGTTGTTGATCAACTCTGTGTATTCTCTGGCCTCTTTGACCCGCACTTGCATGGTTTGTCCACCTTCCAGCATGATGTGGACAAGGTATCCGTCAGGTTTTCTGGCCATGGATGCTCCCGCTGGGTAACCGAAGGACGAAACGAGGGGTGTTCTTATGAACATTATTCCCCCTTTCGCGACCCCTAACCCACTCCTAGCTCCGCCGTGAAATCTGGAATGGGGCTGCGCCAAACCGAATCTCAAGCCGTAGCATAGTGAAAGTGAAATGTGTCCATTTTAATCTTTCTCGCGCTCCATGCCCCATTTGCCTGATGTCTCTGCTGCCCACCGTGAGCTGGGGTGGAACGGAGTTCCTTCCACCCCGACCCACGCTGCCCAACCCTACCCTACCGTGAGGGATCCCAGCATCGCCCGTTCCGACCTCATTGCCGTTGGGGGAGCAGAGGACAAGGAAAAGGAATGCCACATCCTTTGGGAGTTCTTCCGCCGAGCGGGGGGAAGGTCGGCCCACATCACCATCGTGCCTGCGGCTTCTGGGATCCCGGCGGTGCTGGGGGAGGTCTACGCCAATATTTTTCAGCAGATGGGGGCGGCCAGCCTGCAGGTGCTGGATATCCGCAACCCGATGGAGGCGAGGGATCCCGATAACGTCGAGAAAATCCGCTCCTCCACCGGCATCTACTTCACGGGTGGGGATCAGGAGCGGCTGGCGGAGGTGCTGGCCCACAGCGAGTTGATGGAGGCCATTCGGCAGCAGTGGCAGCGAGGACAGACGGTGATTGCCGGAACCAGCGCCGGAGCTTCTGCCTTGGGACAGCAGATGATCTCCCGCGGCTACAGCGGGGAACCTCCCACGCCGGCAATTGTAACGGTGAAGACGGGCCTGGGCCTTTTGCCTCGCGTCATCATCGATCAGCACTTCCATCAGCGCAATCGCCTGGTGCGGTTGGTTACAGCGGTGGCCCACTACCCCCAGTGCCTGGGCATCGGCATCGATGAGAATACGGCGGTGGTGATCCAGGCCAACAATGTGATGGAGGTAATCGGCTTGGGCACGGTGACGATTGTGGACGGGACGCAACTGTACTCGACCGTTCAGGAGGCGGCAGCGGACGAGTATTTTCGGCTGCACAATGCCCGCCTTCACTTTTTGCCGCCGGGATCCCGATTTGATCTCAACACGTTGACTCCGCTGTGACCGGTGAAAACTTTGTCTCGCCAAGGCGGCTGGATTGGCGCAACCTCAACGCCCTCTGGGGATCCCTGTTGGCCGAGACCCTGAGCCGGCTGGGCTGTCGCCTGGCGGTGGTGTGCCCGGGATCCCGCTCTGCCCCCCTCACCTATGCCCTGGCGCAGCATCCGGAGATCGAGGCCATTCCGGTGCTGGATGAGCGGTCGGCGGCCTTTTTTGCCCTCGGCTTGGCCCAGCGAACTCGGCAGCCCATCCCTCTGGTGTGTACTTCCGGCAGCGCCGGCGCCCATTTTTTCCCGGCTCTCCTTGAGGCAGCCGAAAGTGGGTTTTCCCTGTTGATCCTGACGGCGGATCGGCCCCCAGAGCTGCGCCACTGCCGCGCCGGGCAGACTATCGACCAGGTGAAGCTCTACGGTCACTACCCCAACTGGCAAGCGGAATTGGCCCTGCCCAGCGCGGAGCCAGAAGCCCTGGCCTATCTCCGCCAAGCCCTGGTTCACGCCTGGGAGCGCACGCTTTACCCCTTTCCCGGCCCTGTGCATTTGAATGTGCCCTTGCGAGATCCCCTAGCTCCCGTTGCCGATGGCAGCACTGCGCCCCTGGTTCATTTGCAGGAAGATCCGGAGTTTGAGAAGACCTTTTTCCGCGGGGTTATCCCCCCATCTGGCCTGGCTGCCGGTTCTGCGTTCGCGTCAACAGCTTCCTTTTGGCAGGAGTGGCGCGGCTGTGAGCGGGGGGTGATCTTGGCGGGGCCGGCCCAACCGGCGGATCCCCAGCGTTATGCAGAAGCGGTGGCCCGCTTGGCGCTGGCCCTGGGCTGGCCGGTGTTGGCGGAGGGACTCTCCCCTCTGCGCAACTACGCTTCCCTCAACCCCCATCTCGTCACCACCTATGACCTCCTCCTGCAGCGGGATGGCCCCCAGCTCTGGCCGGAACAAGTCATCCAACTGGGATCCCTGCCCACCAGCAAAGCGCTGCGGCAAACCCTGGCCAAAGCTCGCCCCCGCACCTGGCTGCTCGATCCCCGGCCCGAGAACGGGGATCCTCTGCACAACCCCACCACCCATTTGCCCTTTGCTGTGGAAGAGCTGGCCGCCGGGATCCCGGAAGCAACATTCAAAACTCCAGCCCCCCGAACAGCTTTTCTGCAGGGCTGGCTGACAGCCGAAGCGCAAATCCGCGCCACCCTAGACCAGACCATGGCTGACCTGCCGGAGTGGTTTGAGGGCAAGATCGCCTGGTGGCTGGCCCACCACCTGCCGCCGGAGACGCCCCTGGTGATTGCCAACAGCACGCCGGTGCGGGATGTGGAGTGGTTTTGGCCGCCCAACGACCGCCGCATCCGGCCCTACTTCAACCGCGGCACCAACGGCATTGACGGCATTCTCTCGACCGCCTTCGGGGTGGCCCACCGCCATCGGCCAACAGTGCTGCTGACCGGGGATCTGGCCTTTTTGCACGACTGCGGCGGCCTGCGGCTTAGCCCTTACCTGCAGGGATCCCTGACTATCCTCCTCATCAACAACCGGGGGGGTGGGATTTTCGAGCTGCTGCCCATTGCTGAGGCGGGCCCACCCTTTGAGCCCTACTTCGCCACTCCCCAGGCGGTGGATTTTGCCCTCCTCTGCCAGGCCCATGGCATTCCCCACCGGCGGCTAGAGACTTGGGAAGAGCTGGCCCAAGCCTTGGATCCCTTGCCCGCCCAAGGGGTGCGAGTGTTGGAGATCCTCACCGATCGGAAAGCCGATGCTCAGCGGCGGCGGGAGTGGTTTCAGCAGTGGTCTGAGCTGCCATCCAGGCTTTAACCCGCTCCCAGATCTGCTCGGGCAGATCCTCGGCCTCGCAGTCCAGCCACTGGATCCCTGGCATGGCCCGAAACCAGGTCATCTGCCGCTTGGCAAACTGGCGGGTGCGCCGCACAATCAAAGGCTGCAGCTCCGCCTCTGGGATCCGCCCTTCTAGGTAAGCGCCGATCTCCGCATAGCCCAAAGTTTGCAAGAGGGGCAAGTCCGGCCCATAGCGCTCCCGCAGAGTTTTTACCTCTTCGATCCACCCCCTCTCCATCATCTCCGCCGTGCGCCGGGCAATACGTTGTTCCAGACGGGGCATCGAGCAGCGCAGCCCCAAGATCAAGATGGGGTAGTGGGGAGGATGGGCCTGCCGTAGGCAAGAGGCCGGTTTCCCGGTGGTGTAAATAATTTCCAAGGCCCGCAGGGTGCGCACTTCATCATGAGAGTGGATCTGCCGAGCGGCCACGGGATCCAACTGCTGCAGCCAGGCGTAGCGGATCTCGGGCGGCCAAGTTTCCAATTGAGCGCGCAACTGGGGCTGAGGGGGAACTGCCGGGATCTCCAGCCCTGCAGTGATGGATTGGATGTAAAGCCCCGTCCCCCCCACCAGAATGGGAGTCTGTCCCTGCCGATGGGCCTCGGCAATGCGGGCTTGGGCCGCTCGTTGGAACTCGGCCACGGTGTAGGTGTGGCGGGGATCCACAAAGTCAATCAACTCGTGGGGCCAAAGGGCCCGCTCGGCGGGAGTGGGCTTGGCGGTGCCGATGTCGAACTCCCGGTACACCTGGCGAGAGTCGGCGTTTAACAGCGGGGATCCCAGCCGTTGGGCCAGCAGCAGCGCCTGGCGCGACTTGCCGGTGGCGGTGGGGCCAGCAATGACGACGAGCCCCGGCCCTGCGGTCGAGGAGGGAGGTTCTCGGCAGTCGCGCCCATTTGGAGACCGGTTTTGATCCATCCGCTGTCGGCAAGAAAGTTCACCCAGGGCAGCAGATTAAAATTTTCAAAGAACCCTAGCGCTGTGGATAAAATAGGACATCCATAGCCTCTATTGTCTTCCCGGCTCTTCGAATTTCCCCGTGATCTCATCTTACGTCTCTGCTTCCGTTGCCGTGTTGGGCGGGGCGCAGCCTCGATTTGAGCTGCCCCCTGTCAAACTCCTTCTCTTGTTGCTGCGGGCCTCGGCACGGCGAGGGCTGGCCGGCCTTGGCAGAGCCCTCGGAGCCGGTATCCTGGCGGCGCTGCTGGCGTGGGAACCGCGCCCTGCCTTGGCGGAAGTTTTGGTGCTCAAGCAAGGAGAAGTGCGCACTCTGCCCCTATTGCAAACGCGGGCCCGACTGCCCCTACAAATGGAAATGCTCTATTTGGGCATGGTGGAGGAGCGCTTCTTGAGCTACGCCCGCGCCAACAATTGGGAGACCATTGCTAGCGACCGCGAGGATCCCCGCTGGAGCCGCTGGCAACTGCGCCCAGGCGGTGAGGCCCTCTACCTGCCGGATGCCCCTTCATCGCGGGATCCCTCAGAGCCCCCCCTCTACGCCCGCGGGTTTTATGTGCAAGCCTATTTTGTCGGCGGACGCTTGGCGGGGATGCACCTGATTCATAACCCGGAAGAGCCGGGCTTCAATTTGAGGCAACTGCAAAGGCTTGTTCGCGCTTGGTTCCCCGATAACCGCTTGATGTTGCACTACCAGGTGCTGCCGGAGGATCCCGACCGGCAGGTGCTGGGCGCCTACTGGGGCACCATCCCTTCTCCTTACCTTGCTGACATTCAGCGCAACAGCCGCCTGCCCTTTTGCCAAGTTTTTTTCAGCCCTACCTCGCCTCAGCCAATCGTTCCCCCCTCTGCCCCTCCGCATTGCCTCAGCCAGACTGCCGTAGAGGATGGTGCAGCCCCTGCGGCTGCCCAGAAGAAGACCGCCGCTCTGCGCTAGAATTTCGAGCCCGTTCTTCCACCAGAAGGGATCCCTGCCGCTGAGCTGTGGCCATTCGCAATGGGCCAAGATTGAGGGGCGCTAGGTCTTCTTCCCTCTCTTTTGTGCCTTGGCCTAAGAGGGGCTCAAGAGCATGGGTTTCCCCAATCGATAAGCTCAAATCAAACCGTTACCAGCTCCGGGCGACGGCTGTTGCGGATAGCGCGAATAGCCTCCGCATAGTCTTTGGCCTTGAACACTGCCGAGCCGGCCACAATGGCGTTGGCCCCCGCCTCGATGACCTGCCAGGCGTTGCTGGCCTTGAGGCCGCCATCTACTTCAATCCAGGGATCCAGACCGCGCTCGTCGCACAGGGCCCGCAGTTGGCGAATCTTGGGCACCACCGCCGGAATGAAGCTCTGGCCGCCAAAGCCGGGGTTGACGCTCATGATCAAGACCAGATCCACCAAATCCAGCACGTACTGGATGAGCTCCAGGGGGCTAGCGGGGTTGAGCACCACACCTGCCTGTTTGCCCAGATCCTTGATTTGGCTGAGGGTGCGGTGCAGGTGAATGGTAGAGCTGGACTCGGCATGAACGGAGATGATGTCGGCCCCCGCCTTGGCAAAGTCGGCCACATACTTTTCCGGCTCCACAATCATCAGGTGGACGTCCAGAGGCTTGGCCGTAACCGGGCGCAGCGCTTCCACCACCAGCGGGCCGATGGTAATATTGGGCACAAAGCGGCCATCCATGACGTCCACGTGGATCCAGTCGGCCCCCGCCTCGTCCACCGCCCGCACTTCTTCCCCCAAGCGGCTAAAATCCGCCGAAAGAATCGAAGGGGCGACAACAATCGGCTTTTGCCCAGAGGCTGCTGACGGCTGAGTCATGGTGAGTATCCAAACTGTGAACCGCAAGAAAGGGGAGCCTGCTCCTCTATGGTACGGGGTTTGATCCCCTTTGCAAACTGCCTCTTGGCTCGGAGACTAGGGTTACAGGGGACTGGCCTCGACCCAATGCCGGAAAACTTGGGCCAGATGACCCCAGGGATGCGGCGGCTGAGCGTTGCTCTGGGACTCTGGAGCAGCCTGCTCTGAGGGAGCCGGTTTTACCTCTTCTTCCAGCCGCAGGGCAAGCTGCTGCAATTGCATGTAGATGCTGTTGACGGCCAGCATGGCCAAGACGGTGCCGAAAAACTTGGTGCGGGATCCCATAGACCAACCCCTAGGCAAGAAGCAAGATAGAGGATATTCTCGTCGCCGCTGCCCTAGTTCCACCTTAGCGCACAGGCGGAACAGGTCTTTTGGAGAAAATCCTTACACTTTCTCTCGACAGCTTCAGGAACTTGCGCCCAAGCAACGTCATGAGCACCTATCAGCACCTGCACACCGCCCTTTGGGTTAGCGATCTGGCCAGGGCTGAGCATTTCTACGGAACCGTGCTCGGGATCCCCAAGGCAGAACGGTTTCCCTTTAACTTTCCCGGCGCTTGGTACCAGGTGGGGTCTTCGCAGATTCATTTGATTGTCACTGAGGAGCCGCTTGACCAAGGGCAGCAAGCCAGTCGTGGCAGCAAGGCGAAGTGGGGGCGCCATCCCCACGTGGCGCTGGGAGTGGAAGATCTGGAGGCGGTGAAGGCCCGCTTGCTGCAGGCAGGCTACGAGGTGCAGCCCAGCGCTTCCGGGCGGGCGGCTGTGTTTGTTCGGGATCCCGACGGGAATGTGATCGAGCTGAGCTCCATAAGCCCCCCTCAGCCATGACCGCCATGACAGAGCCCTCTTTGCCTCAGCAGCGCAGCGTCCTCAACTCCCTTGACCCGGCCACCGCCCTGGTCAGCTCGGCGCAGATGCGGCGCCTCGAGGAGGAGATCTTCGCTGCCGGCATGCCCGTGGCCGCCCTCATGGAGAAGGTGGGGCTGGCCGTTTTTGCCCGGTTGCGGCAGGATTTTCCCCAGGCGCAGCGCATCGGCATCCTCTGCGGCACGGGGCACAATGGCGGCGACGGCTTGGTGGTTGGGCGAGAGCTGCGGCTAGCCCAAAAGGGGGTAAAGGTTTGGCTGGGGAAGCCGGATCTCAAACCCCTAACCGCCGACCACGCCCGCTACCTCAGGGCTCTAGGGGCGGAGTTTGTGGAGCGGGTGGAGGCGTTGGCCGACTGCGACTTGCTCATCGACGCCCTCTTTGGCATTGGCCTAAACCGGCCCCTGGGGGATCCCTGGGCGGGGGCGGTGGAGTGGGCCAACGGCAGCGGCATTCCCATCCTCAGCCTGGACTTGCCTTCTGGCCTCAACGACCAGACGGGCGAGATCTGGGGCTGCTGCATCCGCGCCAGCCACACCTATGCCCTCGGCCTCTGGAAACGGGGCCTGTGGCAGGAGGCGGCTCTGCCCTGGGTGGGACGGCTGCATCGCCTTGATTTTGGCATCCCCCCTTGGGTCTGCCCGGCAGAGGCGGCTCCCCAGTTGTTGCTGAACCCTTGGCCGCATTTTCCCCCTGACCCGCCTTTGGATACCCACAAATATCGCCAGGGATCCCTGCTAGTGGTCGCAGGGTCGGCGGCCTATGCCGGGGCGGCAGTGTTGGCCGGGCTGGGATCCCGCGCCAGTGGCGTGGGCATGGTAACCCTGGCGGTGCCGGCGGAATTGAAGGGGCTCATCCACAGCACTTTGCCGGAAGCCTTGGTTCACCCCTGGGAAGGGATCCCGGCTCTGCCGCCGCTGGGTGAAAAACCTTTCCAGGCGGTGGCGGTGGGGCCCGGCCTAGGAGAAGCCCGCCGGCGACTGCTGGAGAGCTTGCTGCAGGATTGGGCCGGGATCCCTTGGGTTATCGACGCCGATGGCCTCAATGCCCTGGCGGAGATGGGGGTGGAGCGCTTGCAAGAAAACGGGATCCAAGCCATCCTCACCCCCCACCTGGGGGAATTTCGCCGGCTTTTTCCAGGGATCCCGCTTGCGGATCGCATGGAGGCAGCCCAGAGAGCAGCAGCCCAGAGTGGAGCGGTGGTGGTTTTAAAGGGAGCACGGACGGTCATCGCCTCTCCTAGGGGGGAATGCTGGGTCAACCCGGAGAGCACACCGGCTTTGGCCCGCGGTGGCAGCGGCGATGTCCTAACTGGCTTAATCGGCGGCCTGGTGGCGCGCAGAAGGGCCCAACTGGGTCAGTCGATGGGGATCGCGGAGCTGCTCAGTTGTGCCTGTGCCGGAGTGTGGTGGCATGCCCAAGCCGCTATCCAGTTGGCGGGGGAGCGGGGTCTAACAGGGGTGGATCCGGCCCACCTAGGGGAGTACCTGCCCAAGGCGCTAAGTCGGCTTAAGGTTGCAAGAACCCCAGGGCCAGTCCCAGGAAAATGAACAGGCCAAACCCAATCCGGTAGGCGATAAACAGCCAGGTGCTGCTGCGCTGCAAAAATCGAATGAGCCAATCGATGGACCCGTAGGAGAAAACAAAGGCCGAGAGCGTCCCCAACCCCTGCGACAGCAGCGCCTCTGCCTTAAACTCGGAGATGAACTCCGCCACCCCCGCCAAAAAGAGGGCCGGGATCCCCAGCAAAAAGGAGTAGCGGGCGGCAGCCGAGCGCTGCAAATCCAGCAACAGAGCCGCCGTCAGCGTCACACCGGAGCGGGAGACCCCTGGAATCAACGCCAAAGCCTGGGCCAGCCCCACCCAGAGCCCATCCCCAATGCCCAGGCTGTGCAGATCTCGCCGGCGTTTCCCCACCCGTTCCGCCCAGCCCAAAGCCAGCGCCAAGCCAATGGCGGCAGCAGCAATTACCCCCAACTGGCGGGGTGGGGATCCCCAAATGGCCTTGACGGCCCATCCGGCAACCACAATCGGCAACGTCCCCACCAGGATCCCTATGAGCAGCCGCCAAGACTCCTGCTGGAAATCTCGCTCCTGCCAAGCCTTCCAGGAGCCAAGGAGCACCTGGCGCAGATCAGAGGCAAAGTAGATCAACACCGCCCCCAAGCTGCCCAACTGGATTACCGCCGCAAAGGAAGCGCCTGCATCTGGCCAGCCCAGCAAAGCCGGAACCACCCGCAGGTGCGCCGTGCTGCTGATGGGCAGAAATTCAGTGATCCCCTGCACCATGCCCAAGAGCAGGGCCTGCCACCAGTTGGGATACCAGGTGTCGGCTAGCACCAAAGACAACCTCTCCCTGTATGCCAGGCTACCGTCTGGAGGGGAGATCCCCTCACCCCCAGCCCCTCTCCCTGAGGCCCAAGCGCTCCGCGCCGCTCACGCGACCACCCCCAGCCCCTCTCCCTCAGGGAGAGGGGAGATGGGGATCCCTTGGGGTTGTTGAAACCAGATGCAGCGGCCATCAGAACGTGAGCCGCTCCGGATCGTCGATGGTGATGAGCCAGTTGCCCACCTTGCGGAAGAGCGGGTTGGGCTCTGTTCCCCGTACCCGCGCCTCTACCCGGTAGATGCCGGCAGCGGAAGGGTTGCGCACATTGGAGAGCACCAAGCGGATCTCCTGGCCGGCGGCAATGGGTTGACGGGCCACCACCTCCAAAGAGCGAAACTCCTCGTTCCAGTACACTTCCGCCAGCTCCACCGACTTGCCCTCCACCTCTAGGCGCACATTCTGGGGATCGATGACGGCATCAAAGTTCCTATCCGCGCTAATCTGCACCTCCGCCACCGCCACATCCTGCGGTGGGATCTTCAGGCGATAGCGATCCAGCCGACCGCGAATGCCGCGAAAATCCAGCCGATAGCTGAGGACAGGCACCCCCTCGCTGCCGGTGATGACAAAGCCCGACTGTGCCTTTGCCAAAGGGGATAGCGCCCCTACCAACAAGCCTGCCAAAATCAGCCTCGTCCCCAGCCGGGCCAAGCGGAGGCCCCACGAACGCTTCACTGCTCTCAACACCCAAACCTCCCAAAAGACTTCGGCACAGGCGCACCTTGCCGCCGGCCGAGCGAGCAGCAAGGCCATGAGATTGAATTGCTATCCATTGTAAGGGGCGGGATCCCTTCTACCGAGAGCGCCCAGGGCCCACTCGGGTGCGGAGATGCGCAGTTTTTCCCCACCACCAGAACCTCACAGTCGCAACCCTGATGCTCTGGAACGTCCAGGAGCCTGGGGGATGGGCGTCGAAGGATCCTGCTGGGAGGATCACTTAAAGAAACTGAGTACCCCCACCCCGATCACCATCAGCACCCAGAGCAGGGATCCCACCAAAATCACATTCTTGGCCCGGCTCCAGTCGCTGGCCGAGCTGTAGAGCACCGGCACCGCCACCACCAGCAGCAAGCTGTACAGCACCAACACCAACAAAGCAATTTGGAAAATGAGCATCATGGTCTGGATCCCTCACAAAAGTCTTGTCTTGGATAAAAGCTCCCGACAACACCGGTCTGCCCAACCTGATCCGGCTCGCTGCGCACCGGCGGCAGGGTAGATAAGATAGATAACGCTCTGACTATACCAAAACTGGGATCCCTCTCAAGGCCAGATCCGTCGGGGCAGCCGCTGGATGGATGAACTATCTAGATACAGACTGCATTCGGAAAGGGTTGAAGTCGGTTGCCACGTCAAAGTAGTCTTCCTGTTCTTGCTGCTTCAGCCAGCCGGTGATGGCGTAGGTCAGAGGCGTACAGACTGCCTCAACGGCACACTTGAACACGTAGTTGGAGACGATGAGGCTCACGAGACCGGGAAACACCCCCCAGAAAGCGATGAGAATAAACAGGCCCGTGTCCACCGCTTGGCCCACCAGGGTGGAGCCGATGGTGCGCGTCCACAGCCAGCGTCCCCGCGTCCACACCTTCAGGCGCGCCAGCACGTAGGCATTGGCGAAGCTGCCGCTCCAGTAGGCAATCAGGCTGGCCAGCACAATACGGGGGGTGAGGCCGAGGATCTGGTTGTAGGCTTCCTGATAGGGCCAGTCGGGGGCTGCCGGCAGGGATCCCACGATCATGAAGGTCGCCGACATCAGGGCCGCCGAGAAAAACCCCAGCCAGATCACCCGCCGCGAGCGGGCATAGCCGTAGACCTCCGTGAGAATGTCGCCGAAAATGTAGCTGAGGGGAAAGAGGATGGTGCCGCCATCGAAGGTAAACGGCCCCAAAAGCACGATCTTAGTGGAGGCGATGTTGGAAATCAGCAGCACGGCCACGAACAGGGCCGTCACCGCATCCAGGTGCCGATAGGCGCGCTCAGACATCAGGATCCCCCTAGAAGTTTGCGGATCTGCCGTAGTTCTTTGACAATCAGGGCCAGGCCCTGACTGTGCCGTTCCACTTCGCTGGCAAGTTTACGGATCTGCTCTTCCAGGTTAGCGCTATAAGATTCCTGACGCTCCAGGCGCTGGTTGAGGCTGGCAAGCCGCGTCACCACCTCCCGCTGGATGAGGTTTTCCGTACCTTGGATGAGCAGCGTCTCGATGGCGGTGAGCTTGTTCAAGAGCAATTGAGTGTTGGTTTCCGATCCGGGCTCCAGCGCAGCCGCCGGGGTCACTTGCAGGGCCTTTTGAATGCGAGCCAGAAGGGCTTCCGCCTCAAACGGCTTTTCAATGAAGTCAAAATCGACAAAAGGCTCAGGGATGCGGGCTGTTACCTGCTCTTTCATCCCCGACATGATGATGACGGGGGTATTCTTCAGGCTCTCTTCCTGCCGGATGGCCTGCAATGTGTCATAGCCGTCCATCTTGGGCATGACAAAATCCAGCAAGATCAGGTCGGGGTGATGTTTTTTGGCAGCCTCCAAGCCCGCTAGGCCATCTTTGGCCTCCAGCACCTGAAACTGGTCAGCCAAGATGCTGGCCACCATCTTGCGGATCATGATGCTATCGTCAATGACCAACACCGTCTTGGCTGTCATGCTCGGGGCACTCCCTTTTCTGTTCCCATCTGCTCGACCTGCTCAGCCCCTTCCTCCAGTGCATGGGGCATCGGGGACGTCCTTCCGGGGACACCAATAGAGTACTCTCCCTCTTAGGGAAGTGGGGTGTGATTGGCGATCTACAGCTCCAACTTCGCCGACTCTCCCAAGGCCCAGAACTTGCCGGTTTCCCATCGCTGCCTTGCTATAATCTAACGTAAACAAACATTAAGCATTCGCACCTTGCAGGGTTATGAGCCTACAGTTGAGCTCCGAGCTGTCGCTGCCGATCCCGTCTCCAGTCGGAGAAGCTGCCTACCGCACTTTTCAGTGGGGTAAAAATCTCTTTGGCTTTGCCCATAAGGCTCTCTCCACCCAGGCTTCGGAGCTGATGCTCTCGGTACTTAGGGATCTGCAGAGCTTCTCCTCCGGGAAAACCCTGCCGCCGCGGGAGCGAGTGAAGCTCAGCGCAGCTACTTTGCAAGAGTTGCGGGCTCGTTACGAACGGCTGCTCCAGGTCGATTGGCAAGATGCCGAGGCAGGTTATTACCCTCACGCGCTTCTTTTCGACAACCCCTGGCTGGACTTTGCCCGCTACTACCCGCAGGTATGGCTGGATCTGCCGCAGATCACTCAGCGGGTACACAGCAAGCGCTACCAAGAGTTTTCTCAGGACATCTCCACAGAAGGCTATCCAAAATACTACCTGCAAAATTTTCATTACCAAACCAACGGCTACCTGAGCGACAGCTCGGCTGAGCTCTACGACCTGCAGGTGGAACTGCTGTTTGGTGGCACGGCAGATGCGATGCGGCGGCGGGTGATCCGCCTGCTCAAAGATGCTCTCGATCCCGCCCTGTCGGCTCCCCACATTCTCGATGTAGCTTGTGGCACCGGGCGCACGCTGCGCCTGCTGCGGGGATCCCTGCCCAAAGCCGCGCTGTATGGTTTGGATCTTTCCCCTGCCTACCTGCGCAAGGCCAACCGGCTGTTGCAAGAGCTGCCGGGGGAGCTGCCGCAGCTCATCCGCGCCAACGCCGAGGCCATGCCCTACGCCGACGCCACCTTTGATGCGGTTGTCAGCGTGTTTCTCTTCCACGAGCTGCCCGGCCCAGCCCGCCAAAATGTCATCAACGAGATGAGCCGCGTGGTGAAGCCGGGGGGCGTGATCGTCATTTGCGACTCGGTGCAACTGCTGGACTCGCCGGAGCTGGAGGAGACGATGGAAGCTTTTGCGCAAACCTTCCACGAACCCTACTACCGGGACTACATCCGCGACGATCTGGGGGCGCGCCTGCAGCAGGCGGGCTGTGAAGTGTTGCGCCGAGAAACCCACTACGTCAGCGCCTACACCTTGGCCCGCAAAAGTTGAGCACCCTTCTAGGGGAACCCGCCGCCTGTAGCTAGCTTGGGTTTTTAAGGCGGTTGACCACCCGTGCCCCTCCAGGGAGGGACGGCACAAGGCCATCCCAGCAGGCAAGATATCAGCTTCTAATCCCCGCCTTGCAAGGTGGGGCCCTACGGCGCTAGCTGGTAAATCGGCGGTCACTTGTCCAGAGGGTGTATAGTAGTTTTAGACACGAAACCTTGGATAAGAAGACGGGTTGTTAACTGGATAACCCTTGGGCGCAAGTCCGTCTAAACTCTTTTCTTCCGCTTAGGCTCATGTCCCACCCCCATGGATCCCTCCGCGCCGGCATCACTGCTCTCAAGCAGGAGCGCTACCTGGAGGCGATCAATCTTCTCGAGTCGTTCTGCTACTGCTGCTCAATCCAAGAGAAGCAAGAGCGCAATGGCTCTAGGGCAAATCCGGAAGACTGCGCTTTGGCTCGTGTGGCTCTGGTCATGGCCTATCAGGGTAGTGGTGACCTGGAGCGCTCAATCGCCCTTTGCCAAGAGCTGTTGGAGCAGAAGGAAACAGTTGAGTCCACTACCTGGGCTCGGGAATGGGCAGCCCAGGCTCTGCCCACCCTCAAACAGGCTTCCGAACACGCCATGCCGCCTGAAGAAGTGATGGCGCGGCTGCCCGTCCTGCGGCAGTTGGAAGACTGTCGGCTCCTCTGTAGCTCCCGCGATCCGGCCCCGCATCTGCTTAAATCTGCCCATTTCTGAGGGAGAGGGCCTGCAGGGAAGGGTCCCTCTTAGCCGTGGATGTCCGGCCCTAGCCTCTATCGTTAGCAGCTTCATAGCAACTTTATGTCTGTTGTCGAGCCGATGACCTATCACTTTGTCGTTGCCAGCCTGTCTTTCTTACGTTCTGAGCCCCTGGAAGAGGTGCTGGAGGAGCGTCGCCGACACTACGAGGAGCGCCGCCGCCCTGTCGATTTCTTCTGGGTGCCGCAGCCGGCTTTTATGGAAGCCCCACCGTTGAAGCCTTTGCGGGACAAGCTGAGCGGCCCACTGGGGGCAGTGGTCTCAACCAACGAGGATTTCATTCGCTGGCTGAAGGTGCGCCTGACTTTTGTAGAAATGGGCAGCTTCGTGGCTCCTAGCGAGTCGATCCCGGATCCCTTGCGCTCCTTATCTGCCGACAAAGGGTAAGCCTGCCGATTCCTAAGATTTGAATGGGTTGAGGGGAGGGCAGGCCAGGATAAGATCGGGGCACCCCATACCTGCCCTTCTTGGCTGACGGGATCCTCCGTTGTGGGGCCGACGTCGGGGAAATGGGCAGGTCAGCCGCGGAGCACTATGACTTTATGACTTTGGAGCAACAATGGAACAGGCCGGAAGGAGGGGCAGAGGTCTGCCACCCCAACTCCTGCCTTCGGGATTTCCAGCCTGCATCAGCGCCAACTTGGGTGCTGAAGTCAGAAGCTCTCTTGCCTGAGCCGACAGCAAGCCCCACCCTGAGCTCGCCGGAGTGCTCCTCTGGGGATCCCTCACCAGATCCACTTCCCGAGGATCCCCAAAAAGAAGAGGAAAATCAAGGTTTATCTGAGCCGGGCCTGAGAAACTTTGTTGCTGTGCTGCGCCGACGCAATTTTCTGCTGCTGTGGACGGGGCAGGTGTGTTCGCAGTTGGCGGACAAAGTGTTGTTGGTGCTGCTGATTGGGTTGATTGCCCGCAAGTTTCAGCCAGAAGGAGCCTCTATTAGCGGTTGGGTCTCGGCCATCATGCTGGCTTTTACGCTGCCGGCGATGCTACTGGGCAGCCTGGCAGGGGTATTTGTGGATCGCTGGCTAAAAAAAGGGGTGTTGGTGCTCTCCAACCTGGCGCGCGGGATCCTGGTGTTGCTGTTGCCGCTGCTGCTCTGGCTCACCGCCGGGCGCGACCTTTGGCCGGGGATCCCCTTGGGGTTTGTCGGGCTGTTGCTGGTGAGCCTTGCCGTCTCGACCCTGACCCAGTTTTTTGCTCCTGCTGAACAGGCGATTTTGCCCTTGATCCTGCCGAAGCGAGAGCTGCTGGCGGCCAATTCCCTCTACACCACCACGATGATGGCTTCGCTGATTGTTGGCTTTGCTGTGGGGGAACCGCTGTTAACCCTGGCGGATCATTGGGTGCGCCATTGGTTGCCGGGCTGGGAGGTGGGGCCGGAGCTGTTGGTGGGGGGAGCCTACCTCTTGGCCGGATCCCTGCTGTTGCTGCTACAACCCCACGAGAAGCTGGAGCCCCGGCCTTGGGAAGCCCCCCACCTTTGGGAAGATCTCCAGTTGGGCTTGCAATATGTCGGCCAGATGCCCCTGATCCGGGCTGCTCTGCTGCAGGTGGTGGTGCTCTACTCGCTGTTTGCGGCACTGGCCGTTTTGGCGGTGCGCATGGCCGAAGTGATGCCGGAGCTGAAGCCGGATCAGTTTGGGGTGTTGTTGGCCGCTGCCGGCCTGGGCATGGGGATCGGCGCCTTTTGGGTGGGGCATGCGGGCCGCCGGGTGAGCTGCCGCGCCTGGAGCGGGCTGGGATCCCTGCTGCTCTGTGGGTCTCTGGCAGCCCTATCTTGGACGACCCACTGGTTGTTGCTCAGCTTGGGCTGGATTGCTCTGTTAGGCTGTGGCGGGGCTTTGGTGGCGGTGCCGATGCAAACCTTGATCCAGGAGGAAACGCCAGATCATCTGCGAGGCAAGATTTTTGGGCTCCAGAACAATGTGGCCAATATCGCCCTCAGTTTGCCTCTGGTCTTGACGGGGTTGGCGGAAACCTACTTTGGCCTTTCCGGGATGTTTTTAGGCCTGTCTGCTCTGGCCGCTCTGGCGGGGCTGTACACCTGGAGCCTATTGGGCAGAGAAGGCCGGTGAAACCCTCTCAAAGCTGGGGCCAAGGCAGCAGCTAACTCTGCTACTCTTGTAGAGGCTCAAAAGTCGAGACCCTCCTTGCAGTTCAGCGCTTTGCCTTTGCGGGGATCCGCCCATGCACATCGCCTGGATAGGCAAGAAAACACCTTTCTGTGGCAATGTCACCTACAGCCGTGAGGTGACCAACGGCCTGTTGGATCGGGGACATCAAGTGAGCTTTTTTCACTTCACCAACGACGGCCAACCGCCCACTTGGGATCTCGGCTCTCGTGGAGGTGAAGGCTGGCGGGCAGAGCTGGATCGCCGCGACGTTTCCCTCCCCTGTCTGTATAAGTCGCAAATCTACACGATCCCGGCCCCCAACGCCAAGCGGGTGCTCACCCAGGCCCTCAGGGAACTGCAGCCGGATCTGGTACATGCCTCCTTGACGATTTCTCCCATTGACTTCGTGCTGCCGGAGATCTGTGCGGAGCTTAACCAGCCGCTGGTGGCCACTTTTCACCCGGCCTTCGACCGGCGGCGGCGCAACATCGCCTCCCGCACCCAATACTTGGCCTATCAACTCTACGCCCCTTGTCTGGCCAATTATCACCGCACCATTGTCTTCTCAGAGACGCAACGGGAGATCTTGGTCAAACTGGGGGTGCGTCCCCAGCAGGTGGTGGTCATTCCCAATGGCGTGGATGTGGACAAGTATTCGCCTGGGCCTTCAACCCTCAAACAGCGGTTGGGACTGGAGCGGATCTTTGTCTATCTGGGGCGGGTCTCGCCGGAGAAAAACCTGGAAGCCCTGCTCAAGGCTTGGAAACACTCCCAGATGGGGGAGAAGTGCGGTCTGCTGATTGTGGGGGATGGGCCGTTGCTCAACACCCTCAAGCCCTTCTATACCCTTCAACATGGGATCCACTGGCTGGGGTATATTGCCGACGAGCAGCAGCGCATCGAGATCTTGCGCGGGGCCGATGTGTTTGTTTTGCCCTCTTTGATCGAGGGGCTCTCTTTGTCCTTGCTGGAGGCGATGGCCTGCGGGCTGGCGGCGGTGGCCACCGATGTGGGCGCCGATGGCGAGGTTTTGGCGGATGGAGCCGGGATCCTGTTGGATCCGACACGGGTGACGGCGGAGCTGCAAACCCTGCTGCCTTTGCTGCGGGATCAACGGGAGTTTACCCAACTGCTGGGGATGAAGGCCCGCCGGCGGGTGCTGGAACGCTATACCCTCAGCCACAACATCAGTCGGGTGGAACAGCTCTACCGGGAGCTGTGCCAGGGATCCCGTCAGCATCGCCGGGCCTAAAGGAGGAAGTCGAAAGCGAGGCAGAACTTTTGTGTAGAGCTTGTGATATTTTTGCTAAGCTGTTTCGTTACGTTTCCAAGGGATTAACGCCAGCCTTCCCGATGGATGCTCACAGCCCCCAAAAGGCCGTTTCGGCACAGCTATCCGGCTCCTCGTGGTCGGAGCCTTTGCTTGGCCAGGATTTGCCCCCCAATCCTCCAGTTCCCTCCCTGGAGAACTCGGGCGACTTACGCTCAGCTCAGGCCAGCCCGGATCCGGTTGGCGTTACGTCTGATGAGGTGGAGCTGCCGGAGGTCAAGCCTGCCATTGTGCCTGCCCCTGCAATGCCGGATCGGGTGGCAAAAGTGGGGAGAGACCAGTATCGGATGCAGTATTTGCTGGCGTGGTTAGCCTTTGCCCTCCGCTCCTTTAACAACTTGAATCAGATCCTGGAGCTGACGGCTTTTGTGGCCAGCCAACTGACCGATGCCGAAGGCGGAGCCCTGGTTTTGTTCAACCCCAACGGCACCATTCAGTTGGATCAACTGCATTGCTCGGATCTCCACCACCGCGAACAGATTCGGGCTGAGATGGAGCAGATTGCCCAAACCCTCTCGGCTCAGGAGCCCATGCTCAAGACGGAGGGATCCCTGTCCGTCAAAATCCCTGCCCTCGAACACCTGTTGGACGAGCGGTTTCGCCAGAGCTTAGGGCCGGATGTGCGCCTCTTCGGCACGCCCTTGTTGATCCGCAACTCTGTCCAGGGTCGCTTGTACGTCTTCAGCCGTCAGCCCGGCTACCACTGGGATGAACGCCGCCAACAACTGTTGCGCCTGGTCGCCGATCAGGCAGGCGTGGCCATCGAAAACGACCGCTTGACGGCAGCCTTGCGCCGCAAAGTGGCCCTAGAAAAAGAAATGGAGATCGGCTCTTACATCCAGGCTCAATTGCTACCGCAGGAGTACCCGCAAGTCAAAGGCATTCGCCTGGCAGCTCGTTGCCGTGTGGCCAGCAAAGTGGGAGGCGACTACTACGATTTCATCAAGATTCCAGAAAAATCAGATCCGGCTGCCTCTCCACCCTCATCTGAAAAGCTGGCCATCGTCATTGGGGATGTGATGGGCAAAGGGGTGCCCGCCGGCCTGTTGATGAGCATGACCCGAGCCATGGTGCGGGCAGAAGCTCTCAACCGTCATTCCCCAGCCCGCGTTCTGCAACATCTGAACCGGGCCATGTACAGCGACCTGGAGCACTCCAATCGCTTCATCAGCCTGTTTTATTCAGAGTACGATCCCCACTCCCATCGCCTTTGCTTTAGCAACGCGGCCCACAACCCTACCCTGTGGTGGCAGGCCCGCACCCGCGAGATTCAACCCCTGGACACAGAAGGGGCGCTGATCGGCTTGGAGGAAAACAGCCACTACTCGGAAAGCTGCGTGCAACTGCAACCCGGAGATGTGGTGGTGTACTACACCGACGGCTACACCGAGGCTGCCAACAGCCGCGGGGAGCGCTTGGAAACCTCTGGGCTCATGGATGCCATCCAGCATGCTGCCTGTCGCTACGACTCCCCCGAAGACATCTTGGAGAGCTTGTTTGAGCAGATGGATGCTTTCCGAGGTCGCCAGGGATCCCCTCCTCTGACCCTGTTGCCGCCGGACGATCCAGAGCTGCTATTGCAAGATGAGATTTCCCTGCGGCCTGAGCCTGTGGACGATACCACACTGGTGGTGTTGAAGGTGTTGCCCGACTCTGAGCCAAAATAGCTAAAAAAGTTCGAACTCAGGGTACGCTCTAGCTAGTACAGGGCTGGCTCCCCTGCTTCCCGGTTATCTACACCTTAGGCATAGCCATGAACTTCTCTTCCTCTGGGTCTGAAACCACTTCGGTTTACTTGCCGGCTCCTGCTGCTTTCCAGACAAAAATGATGGTCGGGCAGGTGTTCCGGCAGGATGTACTGGGCGATATCCGCAAGGGTTGGAATGGCTTTGTGGAGTCGGGCCAAATTTGGGCGCTTTTGATAGGGATCGTGGTGGGCTATATGCTCAAGAGCATCACCAGCTCCCACTAGTTGCTCTGGCCGGATCCAGTTGGCCTGAGGCGGCGGGGTTTTAGCCGTCGGTTCTTGATTTTTGTATTTTTTCCACAACTGCAGCGGTGGTCAATCCTTCTCCCCATTCTCCCAGTTCTGAGCCGACAGCGACGGTTACCCCACGCCCCTGGAGCCAGCGCTTTGAGGGATCCCTGCATCCTGCCATCGCCCGCTTCAACGCCAGCATCGGCTTCGACATCCGCCTTTTGCCCTACGATGTGGCCGGATCCCTGGCTCATGTGCAGATGTTGGCCGCTTGCGGCATTCTGACCCGGCCAGAGGCCGACCAGATCCGGCAGGGGCTGGAGCAGATCCAACAGGAAGCGGCTGCCGGCACCTTCCGTCCCGATCCAGAGGCCGAGGATGTCCACTATGCCGTCGAGCGCCGTTTGGTGGCCTTGGTGGGGGAGGTGGGCAAAAAACTGCACACGGGGCGCTCCCGCAACGACCAAGTGGCTACCGATCTGCGCCTCTATCTGCGGGATCACATCGATCACCTGCGGCAGGCCCTCTGGGAGCTGCGGGGAGTCTTGCTGGACTTGGCCGAGCAGCATCTGGAGACGATCCTGCCCGGCTACACCCATCTGCAACGGGCTCAGCCGATCAGCCTGGCCCACCACCTTTTGGCCTATGAAGAAATGCTCTGGCGAGACTGGCAACGGCTGGGGCGGGTGCGGGAAGAGGTGAATGTCTGTCCCCTCGGCTCCGGGGCCTTGGCCGGCACTTCCCTGCCCATCGATCGGCAGCTCACTGCCCATCTGCTGGGATTTGAGCGCATCAGCGCCAACAGCTTGGATGCCGTCAGCGACCGCGACTACCTGGTGGAGTTTCACACCGCCGCCAGCTTGATTTTGGTTCACCTCAGTCGCCTCTCGGAAGAGCTTGTCCTCTGGGCCTCGCAGGAGTTCGGCTTTGTCGTCCTCACCGATGCCTGTGCCACCGGCTCCAGCCTCATGCCCCAGAAGAAAAACCCCGATGTGCCGGAATTGGTGCGCGGCAAGGCGGGGCGGGTGTTTGGCCATCTCCAAGCTTTGCTGGTCACCTTGAAGGGGCTGCCGCTGGCCTACAACAAAGATCTCCAAGAAGACAAAGAGGGGCTATTCGATACGGTCGAGACCTTAAAAGCCTGCCTGGAGGCGATGACCATCCTGCTGCGGGAAGGGATCCAATTTCAGCCTGAGCGCATGGCCGCTGCTGTGCAGGAGGATTTCTCCAACGCCACCGATGTGGCCGACTACTTGGTGCGCAAAGGGATCCCCTTTCGCGCTGCCCATGACCTGGTGGGCCAGATCGTGCGCATTTGTTTGGCAGAGGGGATCCTGCTAAAGGATCTGCCCTTGGAGCGCTGGAAAACTTTCCACCCGGCTTTTGAGGAGGACATTGCGGCGGCCATCGATCCCCGCCAGGTGGTGGCGGCGCGGCGCAGCGCCGGAGGAACGGGCTTTGCCGTAGTACGGGAAGCCCTACAACAGGCCCAGGCCCGCCACCAGCAGCCAGCGCCCTCGGAAGGAACGCTACAAATTTAAACTTATCTCAACGAGAATTGGCAATGTTTGGGTTTTCCTCGCCAGGGTGTGCCATCCTGAGGTTCTGAGCCGCTCCAACACAATTCCCAGCTTGTTGGCCTCTGCTCTGGGTGACCGTTTCATGTTGGATAACCTCACCGCCCATATCCTCGAAAATGCGGCCAAGCGTCGCTGGCGAGAACGCGCCTACAGCCGATTTTTGCAGGACTGGCGACGACAAGTGGTGCTGCTGCGCCGTCAACGAGCTGGGGAGTTGGGCCCCCCTCTGGGGGATCCCACCTGTGTTTTCAGCGCCCACTCGGCTTGGTTGCGCTGCGCCGTCAATCCACGGGGGCCGTGCCAGGGCTGCCCCCACTATGCCGCGGCTCCAAAACCCGCTCCAACTCTAGAGTCGCTCCATTAGAGGGATCCGACCGCTGGCGTCGGCACCATCGGGCCGCGCTCCCCCAAGCTGCGTCGAGTCGAGGACCCCGCTGTAGCCAAGTTGAGGGATCCCCGGCCAATTTGTGCCACAATAAAAGAACGGTAACTCCATCGACAAAAGCGAGATTCATGGCCCTTCACCTCTCGGCAGAGCACCTTCGCGCCATCCGCCAGCAGGGCGAGCAGGCCTTTCCCTACGAGGGCTGCGGCATTTTAATTGGCGAGCTCAAAGGATCGGACAAGATCGTCCACGAGCTGTGGCCGGCGGCCAACACCTGGGATCAAGCTGAAAACCCCTTAGCAGACGGAGAATCCAGCCGCCGCCGCTTCTTGATCGAGCCGGCAGTTTTCAAGCGGGCCAACGACCATGCTGTGCGCAGAGGGTTGGGGATCCTGGGCACCTATCACTCTCACCCCAACCATGCGGCTATTCCCTCGGAGTTCGATCGGCAGCACGCCTTTCCTTGGGGCTTTTCCTGTGTGATCGTCAGTGTGCGCGAGGGCAAAGCAGAAGAGGTGGTCAGTTGGGTTTTGGATGAGCAGGAGCAACCCCAGCGGGAGCCGATGCAAATTTTGGAAGATGCGGCCCTTGCCGCGCTGCCAGTTTTGGCCGGCTAGGGCCGGGCGTCGGTGGCCCTGATCTTCTAGCTTGAGGTGAGATCTGGGGCTGAGTTCCGTTGCGATCCCGGTTGGACAAGCCGGTGTGGAGAGAGTGAGTGGTGCCGGAAAAGCGGTAGTCTGAACTGGAGAGGTGACATAACTGCAAGCAGGTAGGTTCGCCAGATCGGCTCGGAACCTCAAAAATGAACCAGAGATCGCTAGAATCCTTCCCTGAACTCCCATGGCAACCAAAATCTTAATCCCCGCCCCCCTGCGCCCCTACACCGACAACCTGGAAGCTGTTGAGATCGAGGGCAGCAACGTCGGCGAAGTGATGCGCAACCTCATCGCCCGCTACGGCGAACTGAAGCGCCACCTCTACACCGAGGACGGCAAGCTGCGCAATTTCGTCAACGTTTACCTCAATGACGAGGACGTGCGCACTTTGACCCAAGGCGACAACACCCCCGTGGGAGAACAAGCCGTCATCAGCATTGTTCCTGCTATTGCCGGAGGGCTTTGACCATGCTGAACCTGGACACCAGCCAAGTCAGCCTCTCCCGCGAGGAGATGGAGCGGTTTTCTCGCCATTTGATCCTGCCGGAGGTGGGCCTGGAAGGACAAAAGCGGCTGAAAGCGGGCAAGGTGCTCTGCATCGGCACAGGCGGCCTCGGCTCACCCCTGTTGCTGTACTTGGCGGCAGCCGGCGTGGGGCGGATCGGCATCGTCGATTTCGATGTGGTGGACGTGTCGAACCTGCAGCGGCAGGTGATCCACGGCACTTCCTGGGTGGGCAAGCCCAAGGTGGAATCGGCCAAGAACCGCATCCTGGAGATCAACCCCTATTGCCAGGTGGACGTTTACAACACCGCTCTGAAGGCCCACAACGCCCTGGAGCTGTTTGCCAACTACGACGTGATCGTGGACGGTACCGATAATTTCCCCACCCGCTACCTGGTCAACGATGCCTGTGTGCTGACGGGCAAGCCCAATGTCTACGGCTCGATCTTCCGCTTTGAAGGGCAGGCGACGGTCTTCAACTACGAGGATGGGCCCAACTACCGCGATCTCTACCCCGAGCCACCCCCACCGGGGCTGGTTCCCTCCTGTGCCGAGGGGGGAGTGCTGGGGATCCTGCCCGGCATCATCGGCCTCATTCAAGCTACGGAGACTGTGAAGATCCTGTTGGGCATCGGCACGACCCTGAGCGGGCGGCTGCTGCTCTACGATGCTCTAAAAATGAGCTTCCGCGAGCTAAAGCTGCGCAAAAACCCCGCCACCCCGCCCATCACTCAACTTATCGACTACGAGCAGTTCTGCGGAATCCCGCAAGCGCAAGCCAGCCAAGCGGAGATCCCGGAGATCAGTGTGGCCGAGCTGAAGGCGCGGATGGATGCCGGCAAAGATTTTGTGTTGATCGACGTGCGCAACCCCAACGAGTGGGAGATCGGTCGGATCCCTGGCGCCCACCTGATCCCGTTGCCGCAAATCGAAAATGGCGATGGGGTGGAGCAGGTGCGCAAGCTGCTCAATGGCTCGGAGCTGATCGTCCACTGCAAGAGTGGAGTGCGCTCGGCTAAGGCCTTGAAGATCCTACAAACTGCTGGGATCGCGGGGAAAAATCTACGCGGTGGCATCCTCGCCTGGGCTGAGGCTTACGATCCCTCGATTCCCAAGTACTGAGACAACTTCCGGATCCCTGGTCCAGGATATGATGGCTCCGCTGCCCAGAGCCGGCTGTGCCCAATATCTCCCTTTTGCGTCCCTTTTTCCATGAGTGCCACTTTGCCGGCAGAGACAGAAACCATCTTTCACTCCATCCCCGAAGCCCTGGAAGACCTCAAGTGTGGCCGCATGGTCATCGTGGTCGATGACGAAAATCGGGAAAACGAAGGGGATCTGATCTGTGCTGCCCAGTTTGCCACGCCAGAGGTGATCAACTTCATGGCCACCCACGGGCGCGGCCTCATTTGTCTAGCCATGCAGGGATCCCGTCTGGACGAGCTGAAGATCCCGCTGATGGTGGGGCAAAACACCGACAGCAACCAGACTGCCTTTACCGTCAGCATCGACGCCGGGCCAGAGTTAGGGGTTTCGACGGGCATTTCCGCCGCCGATCGCTCCCGCACCATCCAGGCGGCCATCCACCCCCATACGCGACCGGAAGATCTGCGTCGCCCTGGGCATGTCTTTCCGCTGCGGGCGCGGGAAGGCGGGGTGCTCAAACGGGCCGGCCACACAGAAGCGGCGGTGGATCTGGCGCTGCTGGCCGGGCTGTACCCGGCAGGGGTGATCTGCGAGATCCAAAACCCGGATGGCTCGATGGCCCGCCTGCCCCAGTTGGTCGAGTTCGCCCACCAGCATAATTTGAAGATCATCACCATCGCCCATCTGATCGAGTACCGCTTGCGCACCGAACGGCTGGTGCATCGGGGGGCTACTGCCACCTTGCCGACGGAGTTTGGCCGGTTTCAGGTCTACGGCTACCGCGACAGCCTCAACCAGGTGGAGCACCTGGCGCTGGTGAAGGGGGATCCGACCCAATTTGCCGCCGAGCCCGTCCTGGTGCGCGTGCATGTGGAATGCCCCCTGGGGGATGCGCTGGGATCCCTGCGCTGCGACTGCCGCCGCCAATTGACCGCCGCCCTGAAGATGATCGACCACCAGGGCAAGGGGGTGCTGGTGTACCTGCGCCGGCAAGAGCAGGAGCTTAGCCTCATCCAGCAAATTCAGTCCTATGCCCTGCAGGATCTGGGGCTAGCTGAAACCACGCCGCCGGCAGCGATGGATCTGCGGGATTACGGCATTGGCGCCCAGATCCTACGCGATGTGGGGGTGCGCCAAATGCGCTTGATCAGCAACACCTCTCGCCACATCAGCGGCTTGAAAGGATTTGGCCTGGAAGTGGCCGAGCGGGTGCCCTTGCTGGTGGAAGAGCCGGATCTCAATTTGCACGTGCAGCCATCCTGTTCTCTAGAAAACGCGACCCATTCCGGCTTAAGCCTGTAGAGCGTTGTAGGGCCGGGCGGTGTGGTGGAACAGGGGCCGCGGTGCAGCCGGTTCGTCCTCGACCCCATAAGCCTTGCATCCCCAAGGCCAGAACGACCAGGAAGGACGTTTGGGCAAAGATGGAGCCAGGCGCGCTGGCAAGACAGAGTCCCTGGCCGTGGGGCTCAAGAGGGGCTTTGGCAAGACGGGAATGTCGGATCCCACCTGCGACCACACCTCGTAGCTCTGGGATCGCACCACCACAATGCTGATCAGGGAGCCGCGATCCATGTCGTAGCGGCAACTGTCGATGGCGTCCTGCAGCCGAGAAAAGCTGCGGTTAAAGACGTAAAAATGGCCCTGGAAGCGGATGGCTTCCCAGAAACCTTCCCGTGTCACCGCCACATGGTCGCGATCGGCGGCGGCGTAGTCGAGGATCACCATACGTGTAAAGACTGATTAGCGATGGATCAGATTAGGGTGGCTTTTACCGTATTTCCACTTAAGCACACCATTGCACAGCCCGTCATCCGCGAAATGGCCTGCCTGCAACAAGACTTAAGGAGTTTTCTCGCCCTTGCTCCTCACGGGATCTGGCCCAATTCCCGTCGCAGCTCGGCCATGGCTGCTTCTCCGATGTGGGGGGCGGCGCAGACCAGGTGGGGCGTGCGGATCAGGTCGGGTCGGGCTTGGCGCACTAGGGCGCGCAGGGTGGGGTAGCTGGCCTCGTCGCAGATGAGGGTGTGGGCGCGGCGGATCAGGGATCCCACCCGCTCGGCATCGGAAATCACCGCCGTCAGCACCAGCAGGTCTCCCCGCAGGCTGTGGACAATCACCTCGGCAACTTCCAGGAGGGCGGTGCTGATGCTCACCAGCCCTAGACAGGCGTGGGGAGGCAATTGGCGAATCAGGGCAATTTCGCGGGCGTAGTCAGATACCTCCACCGGGAGAACACGGGCCCCCCGCGGCTGGGCAATGGCCTCGACGGCGCTGAGAAAATAGTGGAGCGTCACCACAGTGCCGGAATGGATTTGATCCAGCACGGCGGCCAGATCCTCTAGGGGCACCAACTGCACCCGGATGCCCAAAGTCTGTTGGATTTGTTGGGCCATCAGTTGTCCTGTGCCCAGATCCCGATTGGGCACGCACACCAGCACTTGGGCACTGCAGCGCAACCGCCAGTCGATCTCCGCCAGCAGCAGATCCCGCACCTGCTCCAGAGAAAAGCCCTGTTGCTGAAGCTGATCGATGCCCTGGCGCACCTGCTGCAGGGCTTGTTGGGATCGATCCAGGTTTTCGCCCAGACTACAAGAGCGGTTAACCGCCTGGCGGGCGGAGCCGCTGACGTAAATGCCAGATCCAGCGCGCGTTTCCACCAGACCCATGGCCTCCAGTTGGTGGTAAACCTTGTGGATGGTGTTGCGGTGCAGGCCCGTTTGCATGGCCAATTGACGGGTGCTGGGCAGGCGATAGCCGGGAGGAAATTGCCCGCAGGCAATGCCAAAACAGAGTAAGTTGAAGAGCTGGACAGAGCCAGGGATCCCGCTCTCCGGCTGAATAGAAATGCGCATCATGGCCCGCCTGAAGAAACGAACCTAGTTGTTAGAGAGACCCAAAGACACGGGACTTTTGCCAAAAGAATTGCACCAACACCCCTAAGGATAGGCACTCGAGAACTGCTCTGGCGAGCTTTGTCCAGACGGGCACAGGGATCCCCTCTGTTGCCGCGCCCCCCCCAACCCGATGGCCGAGGATCCGGCCTCTGCATTCCAAGGCGGGGGATCCCGCCCTGGCCTTGTTACAGAAATTTAGAATCGTTACAATAGTTAGCATCTTTGCATTGCAGGTTTCATCTTATGGCACTCACTCAGCGCTTTCCCGTGCTGTTCGTCTCAGTTTTGCGTCACGACAGCGTAGCCCCGCGCTGGTCTCAAGTGGCGTGGACCGTCTTGCGGGTGGTGGCAGGGCTATTCATGATTCACAACGGCCTCGACAAACTGGCTGATATCGAGGGGTTTGCAACGGCTTATGTAGAAGTGATCGGGTTGCCTTTCCCGATCTTTTTTGCTTATGTAGCTGCCTATACTGAACTGATCGCAGCTCCGCTGGTGGCAGTGGGTTTGTTGACCCGCGCGGCGGCGTTGGGTTTGTTCGCCACGATGGCGGTGGCCATGTTCCACCACATCAAGGTGGCCGGCTTCAGCGTTCCTTATCTGGAGCTATCGGCTATCTACGCGGCCATCTTCTTGGCCTTTGCGGTGAATGGCGGCGGCTGGTTCTCTTTGGATCAGCTCTTGGCGAACGGTATTGAGGCGGGGCTGAACCGCTCCAGCCGACAAAAGTTGGAGAGCCTGGAGTCTTCGTTGCAGGCCACTGAGAAGGTAATTGCGCTGGGGGATCAAGAGGCTGAAGCCGCCGAAACCCCTCGCTCCTGAGCCAACTCAGGGACGGGGGTGAGGGCTAAAGGCGGCTGGCGGCTCGCTCCATCAGGCGTTGGTGGGTGGAGCGCACCGGCTCTCCCGGCCTAGGCTGCCGCTGCACATAGGTGCCATCGGGGCGCAGCTCCCAGGCCTGCCGGTTATCCGTCAGACAAATCTCCAAGATCGCCTTCAGCTCTTGCTGCAACAGGGGATCCTCTACAGGGGTCACCACCTCGACGCGGCGATCCAGGTTGCGGGTCATGTAGTCGGCGCTGCCGATGAAGTACTCTTCCTGGCCGTCGTTGTAGAAGTAGAAGATGCGGGAGTGCTCCAAAAAGCGCCCGATGATGCTGATAACGCGGATGCGCTCGCTCAGGCCCGGGATCCCTGGTTTTAGGCAGCACATGCCTCGCACAATGAGATCAATCTCCACCCCTGCCTGGCTAGCCTCGTAGAGCACTTGGATCATGCGTGGGTCGGTGAGGGAGTTGACCTTGACGATGATGCGCCCTTGGCGTCCTGCCTGGGCATGGCGCATCTCTCGCCGGATCAAGGCTTCCATGCCCTGGCGCAAGGTACGGGGGGCCACCAGCAGCTTGCGGAAGTGCCGCTGCCGCGAGTAGCCGGTTAGCAGGTTAAACAACTCGGTTACATCGTTGCAGAGGGTCTCGTTGCAGGTGAACAGGCCCAGATCGGTGTAGATACGGGCGGTCTTGGGGTTGTAGTTGCCGGTGCCGATGTGGACATAGCGCCGCAGGGATCCCCCCTCTTCCCGCACCACCAGGGCCAACTTGCAGTGGATCTTCAGCCCTGGCAGGCCATAGGCCACGTGCACCCCGGCTTTTTCCAGCTTCTTGGCCCAGAGGATGTTGTTTTCTTCGTCGAAACGGGCCTTCAGCTCCACCAGAGCGGCCACCTGCTTGCCGTTTTCGGCAGCCTGGATGAGGGATCCCACCACCGACGAATCGCCAGAGGTGCGGTAGAGGGTTTGCTTAATGGTGAGCACCTGCGGATCGTTGGCCGCCTCCTCCAGAAACCGTTCCACACTGGCAGCAAAGGAGTCGTAGGGGTGATGCACCAGCAGATCCCCTTCCCGGATGACGGAGAAGATATCCACCGGCTCGTCGCTCACCGAAGCGGTACGCAGGCGAGGCGGCGTGACGGGCCCCCAGGGAGGATCTTTTAAATCGGGTCGATCCAGGCTGAGAAAAGCCATCACCCCCCCCATGCTCAAAAGGCCATCCACCTCGTACACGGAGTCGCTGTCGAGGCGCAGCTCTTCGCAGAGCCGCTGTCGAATGGCAGACGGCATGGACTTGGCAATCTCCATGCGCACCACCGAGCCGAAGCGGCGCTTGCGCAGCTCTTCTTGAATGGCCGCGAGCAGATCGTCGGCTTCGTCCTCTTGGATTTCCAGATCGGCACCGCGGGTGATGCGGAAGGGGTAGTACTCCAGCACTTCCATGCCCACGAACAGCGCTTCCAGATGGTGGGCAATCACCTGCTCCAGCGGCACAAAGCTTACCCCGTCCCGCAGCGGCACAAAGCGAGGCAGGGTGCTGGGCACCTTGATGCGGGCAAAGTGTTCCCTGCCGGTTTCCGGATCCCGCACCACCACCGCCAAGCTGAGGCTGAGGTTGGAGATGTAGGGGAAAGGATGGCCCGGATCCACCGCCAAGGGAGTGAGCACGGGAAACAACCGTTGGTCGAAATACTCCCGCAGCTCCTGCCGCTCCGGCTCGGCCAGCTCAGAAAAATCGCGGATGTGAATGCCTTGTTCCGCCAGCTTAGGCACCAATTCCTGCCGAAAACACTCGTGTACCTTTTGAATCAGGGGGCGCAGGTGCTGGGAAATCTGCCGCAACTGCTGCTGCGGCGTGAGGCCATCGGGGGTCGGCAGCAGCACGCCTGTTTCCAACTGACGGCGAATCACCGCCACCCGCACCATAAAGAACTCGTCCAGGTTGCTTTCGAAAATAGCGAGGAACTTCAGCCGCTCCAAGAGGGGGGTGCGCTCGTCCAGGGCCTCGTGCAAAACCCGGGCGTTGAACTCAATCCAGCTCAGCTCCCGGTTGAAGTAGTGCTCCGGCAAGGCATAGCCCTCCTGGATGGGCGCAGTCGGGATCCCTGGCTGGCCAGCATTGGGGGGGCAACCTGTCGCATCGGGGTTGCGGGGCGACAAGGAGGAGTCCGTTTCCTTGGAGCGCGGAGTCATGGTGGCCGAGATCTGGGTTGTCTCAAAGCGTCAACAACGGCTGGAGCCGACCCAATCCTATCCTGCTGGGTTCTGCTTGGAGGAGGCGGAAGTGTCCAAAACAGGCTTGGGCGGGCGTTCTGGCAACAGCCCTTGGGAGCGGGTAAGCAGAATTACCTGCAGCAGGATCCCGATCAACAAAATGCGCAAGGGACCGGCCCGGGTGGCCCACTGGGGCGGCAGACGGTTGGTCAACCACTCGCTGCCCGACCACACCCCCCAAATGGCCAGCACCCCCAGCAGGGCGCCGCGATTGTTGCCGCTGCCCCCCGCGATCAACATCACCCAGACGATAAAGGTGGCAAACTCCGGCTGGAAGGCTTCCGGGCTGATGAAATTGACAAAGTGGGCATAGAGCGCCCCCGCCAGCCCCATCAGCATGGATCCCAGCACAAACGCCTGCAGGCGAAACTGGAGGACATCTTTGCCGGCGGCCAGGGTTGCCGGCTCATCCTCGCGGATGGCCCGCAGCACCCGTCCCCAGGGGGAGCGATAGGCCCGCTCACTCAGCCAGTAAACCACCGCCAAGACCAGCAGCACCAAGCCCAAGTAGAGCAGTGTATCCTGCCCTGGGATCCAGCCGCGAAAGGGGCGCGGAATGCGGGTGATGCCGCGCACCCCGTTGGTCAGCCAGCCCTCGTTCCTCAGGATTTGGCTGATGATCTCGGCAATGCCGATGGTGGCAATAGCCAAATAGTCGGAGCGCAGCTTCAGGGTGATCAAGCCAATCAAGAAGGCGATCGCACCGGCGGCGGCTACTGCTATGGCAAAGCCCACCCAGAACGGCAGATTGAACCCGCCCAGATGTTCAGGGGTGGGCGGCGTCGTGGCTATGGCGCTGGCGTAGGCCCCCACAGCAAAAAAGGCCCCCACGCCGATGTTGAACATGCCGGCATAGCCCCACTGGATATTGAGGCCCAGCACCAGCACGCCGTAGATCCCCACCAAAACCAAAAAGAAGATGGCGTAGCTCAACATCAGGCCCGCCCCCCCAATAGCCCTGTGGGCCGGAAGATCAGCATCAGCACCAAAATGGCGAAGGCTACCCCTGTTTTGTAAGCCGGATTGATCGCTAAAGTCGAGAACTCCTCCGCCAGGCCAATTACCAGCCCCCCAGCAATGGCTCCATAGGGACGGCCAATGCCGCCGAGAATGGCTGCCGCAAAAACGGGCAACAACAGCCGCCAGCCCATGGTGGGGTGCAGCCGCGTATCCAGGCCCAGGAAGATGCCCGCCACACAGGCCAAGGCGGCGCCGATGGCCCAAGTCCAGAGGATGATCCGCTCCGTCTCAATGCCGGTCACCTTGGCCAAGTCAAAATTGTCGGCCATGGCCCGCATCGCTTTGCCCACCCGCGTGCGCTGCAAAAACAGGTGCAGAGCCACCACCAGCAAGGCCGTTCCCACCAGAATCACCACCCAATCCGGCTTGATGCGCAGCCCCCCCAACTGCCAGGGCAACTGAATGCCGCTGCGGTACACCTGGTTGTTGGGCCCCCAAACGATCTGCACCAAGCTGCGCAAGATCAGGGCCGTGCCAAAAGAAGAAATGAGCAAAATCACCGGTGCTTCCCGGCGCAGGCGGCGATAGATCAGTTGGTCGATCCCCACCGCGCAAAGTGCCGTCGCCAAGGCCGCCGGGATCCAGCTCACCCCAATCGGCCAACCCAACCCGACAAACGTTAGAGCAAAATAGGCCCCCAAGGTCATCAGATCCCCGTGGGCAAAGTTGGCAAAACGCAAAATGCCGAACGTCAGCGACACCCCGATCGCCCCCAGGGCGTAGATGCTGCCCAGGACGAGGCCGTAGATAAAAAGCTGCAACAGTTGGGCCACCCTTGCCCCCGCAATACCCTGCCCTGATGATGCCACGGGTTTGTTAAAGCGGGATCCCATCCGGCCCAGCGGCAGGGTAGAGCTAGGGTAGGAGAAAGCGCGCAAGAGAGATCCATGCAGCCCAACTCTTCCCGGATCCCAGGTTGGCTAGTGGTTTTGGCCCTGCTGAGCGCTGCCTGTGGTGGGCCGGAGCCACCTCCAAGCAGGGATCCGGGTGTCCCGCGCGAGCCTATCTCCACCCCCCAGTTAATCTACGAAAACATCACTCTCACCCAGGCCAAACCTGACGGTGGCCTGCTCTGGCGCTTGCGGGCGCGCCTGGCCGAATACGAGTCCCCCCCAGAAAACGGCTCCACTCCCGTACAGTTGGGATCCGCCCATTTGCAGTCTATCGAGGGAGAGTTTTTCGACGCAGACAACCGCGCCATCCGCACCCGTGCCGAGCGAGGATCTGTGTACCCAGACGAGCGGCGGCTGGAATTGACGGGCCAAGTGGCGGTGGAATCGGAGCGGGATAACCTGCACCTGCAGGCAGAGCGGCTGCAGTGGCTGCCGGAACAGCGCCTCCTCGAAGCCGAGGGCCAGGTACAGGTGGAGCTGTTGGACGGCCAGGGATCCCTGTGGGGGGATCGTTTGCGCATCGACTTTGGCCAGGCCCAGATGCAACTGGAGAATTGGGATCCAAGCCAACCGGTGCGGGCCAAGTATCGCGATCCGGAGCTGGAGCTGACCGCCAGCCGCTTGCTCTGGAACTTTGGTGCCGGCGAGGTGCAGGCGTTGGGAGCAGTCGAGGTGGATGCCCCCCAGCAAAGGGTGCGCCTCAGCGGCGAGCAATTGCGGGCCCCGCTGCCCCTGACCGAGCTGCGCCTGCTGGGCAACGTGAAAGCCAAAGCCGTTCCCGTTGGCGGAACGGGATCCCTGCAGACCGGCCAAGAGCTGGAAGCCCAAGAGATCCGCTGGCGCATCGGCTCCACCCAACTGCAAGCCCTGGGCAATGTGCGCTACCGCCAACCTGGACAAGCCCTGACTGTGAGCGGTGACCAAGGGATCCTGGATTGGCAGGCCAACACCGCCCGGATCCAAGGCAACAGCCAAACCCGGCTCACTTTGCCCTAGGAGCCGGCGACAAAGGGCCAACAAGAGCATGTCAAGATAGTTTAAGAACCGTGTTGGGTGGGTTGTGGTGAGGAGTTCAGCAATGGCAGAGACCGCCTGGGGGGAACGCCCCAACATTCTGTTGATCGTGCTGGATACCCAGCGGGCGGATCGCCTTTCCTGCTACTGGTCAGAGGAAGAGCGGGCCCGCCAAGTGCCCACCAGCCCCAACCTGGATCGGCTGGCCGCTGAGTCCACCCTCTTCGAGCGGGCCATCGCCCCCGCCCAGTGGACGATCCCCTCCCACGCCTCCCTGTTTACGGGGGAATACCCCAGCACCCACCAAACCGTTCAGGCAGACCTGGAGCTGAGCCCTGCTCTACCCACTCTGGCGGAGCTGTTGAAGCTGGGCGGCTACACCACCGTGGGCTTTTGCAACAACCCCCTGGTCGGGATCCTGAAAAACGGCCTGCGGCGGGGCTTCGACACCTTCTACAACTACGGCGGGGCCCTGCCCACCCGCCCTCCCGAAGGCAACCCTCTGCCGGCTCCCCTCAACCGCTGGCTGGCCGCCTACACCCAGTTTTGGCGCCGTCTCTCCTACCCGGTGCAAAATGCCTTTGCCCGCTCCGACACCCTTTTTCAGTTGGCGCTGCACCCCTGGTTTGCCTCCCTCTGGACCCGCCTGATGAACTTTAAGGGCAACACGGCTGCCTCCATCGCCGACCTGAACCGCTACCTGCAGCAGATAGCCCGCCGCCCTGCCGGAGCACCGCCTTTCTTTTGCTTCGTCAACCTAATGGAGCCCCACCTGCCCTACTGGCCGCCGGAGCCCTTTGTGCAGAAATACGCCCCCTACTTCAAGACCAACCGCGAGGCGCGCGACTTTTTGCGCCAGTACAACGCCCAGCCCTACCGCTGGATGGCGCCCCTGCCGCAGCCGCTTTCTCCCCTGCAAGCGCAGGTGCTCAGGGACATCTACGATGCCGAGGTGGCCTACCAGGATCACCTGCTGGGATCCGTCTTCGCCACCCTGCGCCACACCGGCCTGGAGCAGAACACTCTGGTGGCTATCGTCGCGGATCACGGCGAAGGCTTGGGGGAGCACGACTTCGTCGGCCATGCTTTTGTGGTTTACGAAGAGCTAATCCGCGTCCCCCTGATCCTACATTACCCCGGCTATTTTCCGGCAGGAAAGCGCGTGGCCACCCCCGTTTCCACCCGCCGCCTCTTTCATACTCTCTTGGAAGCTGCCGGCTTCCGCCCCAGCCTTTCTCTAGCCAACGGCGCCCCCCGTATCAGCCTCAAGCTTCGCCGCGAGATCGCCCGCCTCAGCCTGACCCGCACCCTGGCCGGTGAGGATCCGGAGCAGGGGGTGGTGCTCAGCGAGGCCTTCCCGCCCCACCTTCTCCTGCGGGCCATGGAAAACCGCAACGACAGCCTGCTGCAGGCGCGCGCCTGTTACGACACCCGCCGAGCCCTCTACGAAGGGGTGACCAAGCTGATCCAAACCGGAGATCGCCCCAGCCTCTACAACCTGGAGCAGGATCCGGCGGAACTGCGGGATCTGCTCTTGGCCGGGATCCCTTCTGAGCCTGGTAGCCCTTCCCTTTCCCCCCAAACTTGGCTGACCCGCCTGCGGCAAGCCTTGAGGCAGTGGCTGGACTGGGCAGAGTCGCGCCGGCCCAGCACGGCTCCTCGCAAGGTAAATGTGGAAAGCGATGCAGACTTGGTACGGCAGATGCAAGAGCTGGGCTACCTGGAGTAGAGGCTATTCCAGCTCTCCTGCTTCCCCCACATGATCCCGCACATAGCCGTTTAAATCGTAGTCATCCGCCTCCTCGGGATCCGCTGTCGGCCAGTCCTCGTTTTGCCCGCCGATAATGACGCGGCTGAGGTGGATGTACTCGAGGCTAAGGGTGCGCAAGGCGTTGATCAACACGTCCAGCGCCAAGGCATCGGCAGTGCCCAGATCAAACCAGCAGCGGGCCCAGTTGTCCTTTTCCTCTAGGGATCCCATGTTGTGCATTAGAGAGGGCAGAGGATCCGAGTCGCTGGGGTACTCCAAATAGCTCAGATCCACCTCCGCCTCTTGGGCCACCAGGCGCTCGGCGTTGAATCCTCCCAACTTGCCCAGCACATACCACGATTCCAGCACCTCGTTGAGGTACTCCAGCTCAGCTTCGACCGGCGGCTCGGCAAACTCAAACCAGATCCAGAGATTTCCCGGATCGCACTCGCGAAACTCCACTTGCATGGACAGCTCCTCTGCTGCGGCCTAGCCCTTGATCTTAACTGCCAAGAGCGCGAGAACATAAGTCCCGCGCTGTATGCGTAGCAACCCTGCGGGAAGCAAGCTACAGCGCCGGGATACATGGAGTCTCGCTGCTTGCTTTCAATGCCCCCGAAGCAAGCATTTACCACCCCACTCCGGTTGTGGTAAAACGACCCCATATTGACCATGCACTACACCTACCGAATCTGCCCAGATGCCACACAGCAAGCCCAACTGCTGGAGTGGCTTGCAACATGCAGAGGCGGGTATCACTACGCTTTGCGCGAACTCAAAGACTGGGTTGCTTCGCGTCAGAGCCTTCTACAGACCAGATCTGCGATCGGTGAGGGAGCGACCGGGATCCATGTCTACGATCGAAGTCTTTGATGCGCAGCAGGTGGCCGGGCTGATCGAGAGCCTGGCAGCAGCGATCGCCAGGGATCACCCCCACCCCCAGAAGCTCACTCTGATCGGCATTCGCACTCGCGGAGTCCCCTTGGCCTACCGCCTGCGGGATCGGATTGCCGCTCGACTGGGGATCCCGCCCCAGGTCGGGGAGCTGGACATTACCTTTTTCCGAGACGACCTGGGCGCCGGCGGGCTGCGCACCCCCGATCGCAGCGAGATGCCCCGGGATCTGACTGGCCAGGAGGTGGTGCTGGTGGACGATGTTATCTTTCGCGGTCGCACCGTCCGCGCGGCTCTGGAAGCCCTGCATCACTTTGGGCGACCGGAACGGGTGCGCTTGGCCGTGCTGATCGACCGTGGTCACCGCCAGTTCCCCATCCAACCGGATTACTGCGGTTACCAGCTTCCCACGGAACCTGAGCAAAGGGTGAGGGTTCATCTGCGGGAAACCGATGCAGAAGAGCGGGTGTTGTTGATAGACCAAACAGCAAAGAGCGATCCCTAAGCTGGTGCTTGGGGTATTTTGGGGATGATCTGCCGCAACTCACCGCTATGTCTTGGTTGCCGGAGACCCGCCGTTACGCTGTTTTGGGCACGGGCGCCCTGGGGGGATTTTATGGGGCGAAATTGCAACAGGCAGGCTTTGCGGTGCATTTTCTGCTGCACAGCGACTATGACTATGTTCGCCAAAACGGCTTGTGGGTGCAGTCCTGCTGGGGGGATTTTCATTTGCCGCAGGTGAATGCCTACGCAGCAGTAGAGGACATGCCCCCTTGCGAAGGGGTGATCGTGGCTTTGAAAGCCACCCAAAATCACCTGCTGCCGCAGTTGCTCCCGCCCGTGTTGGCCGAGAATGGCGTGGTGATCGTGCTGCAAAATGGGCTGGGGGCGGAGCCGGAGGTTGCCGAGTGCGTCGGCCCTGAACGAGTCATGGGGGGCCTGTGTTTCATCAGCTCCAACAAGGTTGGCCCCGGCCACATTCATCATCTGGACTATGGGTCGGTGCTGCTGGCAGAATACGGCCCTAACTATGCCCCCCAAGGGATCACGCCCCGTCTTCAACAAGTTCAAGCCGATTTTCAACGGGCAGGGATCCCCACCACCCTCTCTCCGGATCTGATGTTGGCCCGCTGGCAAAAGTTGGTCTGGAACATTCCCTTCAACGGCCTCTCGGTGGTGTTCAACGCCGACACGCAGCAGATGATCCGCGACCCTGAGGCTCGTGCTTTGGCGGAAACGCTGATGCAGGAGGTGATCCAGGGAGCGGCGGCCTGTGATCGCCTGCTTCCCGATTCCCTGATCCCAGAAATGCTCACCAACACCGAGAAGATGGCTCCCTACCGCACCAGCATGAAGATCGACTACGAGCGCAAACGTCCTCTGGAACTGCAGGCAATCTTCGGCAACCCACTGCGCTATGCCCGACAAGCCGGGATCCACTTGCCGCGGGTGGAAATGCTCCACCGGCAGTTGCAGGTGTTGGATCGCCTGAATCGAGGGATCCCTGTCGCTCAGCAGGCTTGAGTTTTTCAAGATCAGCGGCGCCTGTAAACTACCCGACTCCGACCGCTCAGCGGTACGGACTGGGCTTAAGCGCTCCGCAAAGCCGACAAGGTTGCCTCTAGCTTCACGGCTTGCGAAGCAGACACCTTGAGCTTGCAGGAGATAGTCAGGACTTGGGTCATGTTGCAACTATACGTCGTCTGCATTCCTCCCGACCCTGACCCTACAGGGCGGGCCTCCTGCGGTTTCTAGCTGAAGCTAGGTCAGGCTTTTTCCTCCGCTGGCGGGTAGACTGAGCGCCAGTCGGGTACCGTTGCTCTGGCCTTATGCCGCTGGGATCCACCCACGATCGCATCACCCTCTGGACGGCCCCCGGCATCACCTTGGCCGCCGGTTTGTTGGGGAATAGCACCACCGTTGCTCTGGCTGTGGGATCCGCCTATCTGTTCAGTGGCCTGATGTTTTCTGGAGATCTGGACACCTGTTCTCGACAGTACCAACGCTGGCTGTTCTTGCGCTGGATTTGGCTGCCCTACCGCAAGTGGATGCGGCATCGCTCCTTCTGGTCGCATGGGCCCATCGTGGGCACCGCCCTGCGGGTGCTGTACTTGAGCCTATGGGCCGGCGGAGTTGGCCTGCCGGTGGCTTGGCTGGGATCCCGGTTGGGCTGGTGGATGTGGCAGCCTTGGGTGTGGCGCAGCGATCTCTGGCAATGGCTGCAAGTTCACGCCGAGATCCTGTTTTGGATTGGGATGGGGTTGGAGCTGGGATCGGCCAACCACAGCCTCAGCGATTGGATGGTCTCCAACTGGAAACGCTGGCGCAAAAAACGCCGTCAGGTTCGCTCCAGGCCACTCGGCTATCGTCGCTAGATCCCCGTTGGACCAAGAGTAAACTACCCCACACTTGAACCTGTTGCTGTCCTGTGCCTGCAAGCCCGCCCTCCTGAGAAGACTTAACGGCCAATCTTTGTCAATTGCCCCCGCCCCCTCTGTCCGACTCCCGTGGCTTGATGCAAATTATTCCTACTTTGTCGGCTATGTATTGCAATTTAGTCTCAATAGAGTTATGCTGTTACTCAGTTGAGTGGTGGAGTTCTATCCATCAGTCTTCCTCTCTTGTCTTGGATGTGACAGGGATCCCGCGCCGGCGGAACTGGCCATCCTGCCTTTGGCAGGGATCCCTTTCTCTCTTCTTCGGCTTTAGCCGAGCTTCTGGGTTAATGAGAGTCAGTCCTAGTTAATGAGGGGATAGTTTCTGCTGGAGTGGGTCGAGCTGCGGAGGTGGCGGTGTGCGGCAATAACAGCGGCTGAGGGCCGGAAGACAAGACCTAATACATACAAAAGTCGCTGCGCCAGTTGTCTTTGTAAACCCGTTGCAAGCTAAGGGGAAGGGCTAACTTTTTGGGGCAAACTGTCTGTCCTAAACCTTGTGTTGCTGTTTAAAAAAATGTGTTGAGTCAAAGAGAAATTCGAGAAAAAATCGAGAAAAAAGTTGAATCGTGCGGGAAGAATCGGTTAAAATCTAGCTGGCGTTAACGCTAACCGCGACGAAGAGATCGGAGGGAGGAAAACCTAACAGCCTCTCTCCTTTTTTCTGTAGAAATTACTCTCACTTTCAACCTCTATAGTCACTTCAAGTAGCAACACAACGTTTCTCTACATCGCTATTGCTAGGCAACGCTGTCGCGAACGCGCCGCTCTAACTCCCCTCTCCCTCAGGGAGAGGGGCTGGGGGTGAGGGATGTCCCTCAGGGAGAGGGGCTGGGGGTGAGGGATGTCCCTCAGGGAGAGGGGCTGGGGGTGAGGGCAGCGACGCGGAGCGCTTGGGTCGGCGGCAATAGCAAACTTGATACTAAAGGGTTGCACCTCGGTCTTGTAACCATTGGACAGCCAAGCTGTGTTGGCGTTTTTGGGCATAGGCCAAAGGAGTATGCCCATCTTCATTGCGAGGGTTCAATTCGGCCCCATTTTCCAGCAAAAGTTCCAGGATTGCCACATGCCCCTCCCAAGCAGCCCAGTGCATCGGTGTTGCCCCAAATCGGTTGCGCGCATTGACATTGGCCCCATACAAGAGCAGAAAGCGAGCAATGCCCAGTTGCCCTTGGGTAGCAGCCTCGTGCAGAGGAGTTCGACCGGTTGCATCGGCGGCATCCACCGGCGCTCCTTTGGATAACAGGCGGGCCAGGATGCTTTTTCGTCCGGTGGTCGTGGCCCAATGGAGAACGCCAGAGGTATTGGCTCCTTTTTGGATGAGCAGACCGATCACCTCTGCCTGATCGGTTAAGGCAGCCCGATGGAGAGGGGTATATCCATAGCCATCTGGAAGGTTGATGTCGCTGCCTGCCCTCAAAAGACGCTCCACCAGCTTGACCCGACCGCTGGCGGCGGCCAAATGGAGCGGGGTGACACCTGTGGGATCCAAGGCATTGGGAGAAGCACCATGGGCCAAGAGCAAATCCAGCAGTTCCAAATTGCCAAGCAGTGTTGCTTTATGAAGCAAGGTCAGTCCTTGAGCATCGACAGCATTCACATCTTCCCCTTGCTGCAAATGGGATAATAATTGCTCTTGATCTTGATCTGCAAGAGCTTGATGAAGGGCTTCACTCATAGTCGATCGATAGAAGTCAAAGAAACCGATTGGGAATGGGGTTTCCAAATAACTTGGGCAAAGTCTAACACCGGATCCCTACCCTTGAGGTAGCTACAGGAAGAGAGACCTCTGCGTGCTCAGTCAAAGTGGCATTACAGCATCAAGCCCCAGCTAGGAGAACAACTTTCCATGAGATCGCATGAGCGCCGAGAGGATCCCTTGGTTTAGCCCGGCTTGGCATGGCATGATCATCGGCATAATCAGGGGTCGGAGCTGACTTTTGGCCCAGGTTCTGCCACTCTCAATTCCCTTCCTTCTGCCACCGCTCATGGACTACTACGCGATTCTCAACCTATCGCCGGAAGCGGACATCGAAGATATCAAGCAAGCCTTTCGCCGGTTGGCGCGGCAGTTTCACCCCGATGTGGCAGGGGAGGGATCTCGAGAGCGGTTCCAGCAAATCTATCAGGCCTACCAAGTGCTGAGCGACCCCGAGCAGCGGCGGCGCTACGATGCCCAGCGTCAATCTCCTCCTGCCGCCGGCCAGAGGCGGGTGGTCATCCGCACCGCCGGCTCTTCATCGGCAGAGCACCTCGATCCGGAATTGCTCAAAGAAGGGATTGCCCGCGTCAAGGCAGCCTGGCGCGAGCGTAAGTTGCCCACGGCAGTGGCTCTGGCAGAGGCGCTGTTGAAACGGTTTCCCAACTCCGGCGAGGCCATCCACCTCTTGGCTTTGGCCTACCAGCGCTTCGGCAACCACTTGATCTACGAGGGTCGCCACCAGCAGGCGGAAGCTTACCTGAGAAAGGCTTTGGCTATGGAGCCCCACAACCGGGAATTGACCTTTGAAATCCGGCGAGACTTGGCTCGTCTGGGATCCCGCTAGCTTACCTGGGGCGAGATCCCCAACTGCTGGGCGGCCCACTGCCGGAGCTGTTGGCGGTTCACCTTGCCCTGGAGATTGCGCGGGATCCCGGTGCACCACAGCCAGCGCTTCGGATGCTTGAAGGGACTCAGTTGGCGGCTCAGGTGTTGCTTGAGGCGCATCTCCAGCTCTTGGGGGATCGCCGGGAGCCCGGTTTTGGGGACGACCACCGCCACCACCTGCTGCCCCCATTCGGCATCGGGCAGACCCAGCACCCACACATCGTCCACCCAGCCGCTGGCCCGAACCTCTCCTTCCACCTCGGCAGCCATCACTTTTTCTCCGCCAGTCAGGATCAGGTCGTCGGCGCGACCCAACCAAAAGAGGTGGCCCTGCGAGTCCAGATAGCCCCAATCGCCGGGGGTGAAGCCTTGCTGATGCCATTGGCGCAAACCAAAGTGCTCCGCACCGCTGACGCGAAGGGCGGCCTGGGGGTAATGGCCCAGTGCCAGCGACTTGGCCCGGATGTGGATGAATCCCACGGCATCGCTGGGCAAGGGATCCCCTTGTTCACTGCGGATCTGGAGCGTGGCGTGGGGCAGGGGCCGGCCCAGGCTGTCGTTTCCTTGCCAAAAAGCCTCCGGCAGAAGCGTACAGACTTGGGAAGCCGTTTCGGTCATGCCGTAGGTGAGGGCAAGGGGCAGGTGCAGTTGTCGGGCCTGTTGCCGCAAGCTGGGCCAGGTGGGGCCACCACCGACCAAAATGGCGCGAAATTGGCGCAGGCTCTCCACAACTCCCGGCTGGGGGTTGAGCAACAGCCGTTGCAACTGAGTGGGTACCAGCGATAGAAAACTCCCCGGCAAGGGGGGATCCCAGGCCTCGGCCTGCTGTTGCCGTTTCCAATCCCAGACGATCCACTGCCCACCGGTCAGCCAGGAGCGAACAGCCTGCATCAGGCCGCTGATGTGGTGCAGGGGCAGCAGGCAATAGCTATGGACGCAGTCCACGCCGAAGTGCTGTTGGTGGGCCTTGGCCGAGGCGCTGAGGGTACGCCAAGAGTGGATTGCCCATTTCACCTGGCCGCCGGAGCCGCCGGTAGGGATCCCGATCAACGGCCAATGGGAGCCGGGTACAGCCTCCCGCAGAGAGGGGTTCAATGGGCTGGGATCCCCCTCCAGCCGGCCTTGCCGCCAGCGCCAGCCGCCTCCCAGGCCAGCCACAGCCTGGGCCCACTCTCGTTCTCCCCACTTGGGATTGCCCAAGAAGAGCGGGATCCCCAGTTTTTGACAGGTCAAAACGGCGGCCCACACCTGCAGCGGATCTGAGTCTGCCAGCAGCAGGGGAGCTGTCTTTTCTGCCAAGGGGCGCAATTGCTCTTCCAGTCCAGACAGGCGCTCCCGCCAAGTAACGGAGTGGCAACAGGGGTTCGGAAACATGCTTGGGCCGGTTTGGTCGGTCATCATGCAACTAAAGCGGAGCACCGCCGACACTAGACACAGAATAGCTTGGACTCCACAAGGCAGTTTTGTTGTGTGGCTTGAGCTCATCCGTCGAGAAGCCCCGCCCTCTGTCTGCGCACTGCAAAACCTCACCGGGCTGAGAATGCTGCTGGAAGTCCGGCTGGCCATTGGCCCTGCTCGTGAGCCAATTGCGTTCTGCAAAAGATCTGCATAATTTGGATAATCTGGACAAAGGGACGAGGTAAAGTCATGCCTTGGGAGCTGGGGCGGTTTTGGAACACGCTGACCTACTACGAGGCGTTGCCCTTTGCCGACTTCTGGCGCTGGGTTCAGAATGGGTTGCAAAGCCCAGCAGTTAACTGTATGCCTCCTTCCCTGACTCCGGCCACTTCCCTTCCGGTGGTTCTTTTGGGCGATGGCCTGCCCGAAGGTTTGGCAGAGGCGTTGCACCGGCAGGGAGCAGCGGTGGGGCAGAGCCAGGACTGGCTGACGGCCAGGGTGATCTTAGGGCTGGGAGCGCCAGAGACGGCCAAGGCTCACCTGGAGCGGCTACGCCGCAGTGGACAGACGGAACAGATGCTCTTTGACTTCCGCCGGCCCGATCCCCAGTTGAACCAGTTCTGGGGCATCCTGGACGATGTGGTGATGGGCGGGGTGAGCCAAAGCCAACTGCTCTGGGGAGAGGGCGAGCTGCTGTTTACGGGCCAGGTTTCCACGGCCAACTTCGGCGGCTTTGTTTCCACCCGCACGCGCAATTGGCAGCCGCCCTTGGATGCCTCAGGGTTTGCCGGCCTGGAGCTGCGGCTACGGGGCGATGGACAGCGCTACAAGGTTCTGCTGCGGGATCAAGGGGGCTGGGACAGCCCGGCCTACAGCTATGCTTTCGACACCACCCCAGGGGAGGAGCAGACTGTTCAAGTTCCTTTTGCCGAGATGGTGCCCACCTTTCGCGCCCGCCGGGTTGCCGCTCCCCCCTTGAATACCCGCCAGATCCATTCGCTGCAACTGATGCTGAGCAAGTTTGAAGCGGACGGCAGCCCCAACCCCCGTTTTCGGCCTGGGCCGTTTCGGCTGGGCGTGCGTTGGATCGGGCTCTATCGCCAGGAGCCGCTGCCGCAACTGATTGGGGTGGTGCGGGGATCCCTGGCGCCCGATTGGGTGGCGGCCCTGCAGGAGAGCTCCAGCCGTTGGTGTGGGGTGGAGATGCCCGCCGAGATCGAGGGATCCACCTTAGCCGCTCACCTACTGCGCCTTTTGCGCTCGCCCGCAAGTGTGGGCCGGGTGGTGCCCCTGCAAGCCTTCCATGGCTAAGCTTCTTGGCGGCCTCCAGGGATCCCTAGGAATGGGGCTTTTGGCCCTCCTGTGGCTGGGGGCGGGCCAGGGGATCCCTTACCTATTTGACTGGGACGAGCTCATTTACGCCAGCTTGGCGCGGCAGATGCTGGCCAGCGGCGATCCCCTGGCTTTGCAGATCAACGGCGAGCCCTTCTACGAGAAGCCGCCCCTGTTTTTCTGGCTGCAGGCCCTAGCGATGGCGGCCCTGGGGATCAACGAAGGGGCGGCGCGGCTGCCCAATGCCTGGGTTGGCGGCATCACGGTGGCCCTCTTGGTGGCGTGGGGAGCGCGGCTGCGCGGGGTGGGGTTTGGCTGCCTCTGGGGGGTCCTGCTCCTGACGGGCTACCTGCCTTTGTTTTTCTACAAAACCGGCCTCATCGACCCGCTGTTGAATTTGGGCATGGGCGTGGGGCTGGGATCCCTTTGGGCTGCTGACGAGGCCTGCCGGGCCGGCCGCTCCGGGCAGGGGTGGAGCGCTCTGGGCGCGCTGGCCTTGGGCCTGGCGGTGTTGGCCAAGGGGCCGGTGGGGCTGGTGTTGCCGCTGGGCATCTGGGCCCTCTACAAGCTCTGGCAGCGGGATCCGCCAAGGCGGTGGGGGGAGATGGTGGCCTTCCTCGGCTTGGCGGGGGCTATTCCTCTGGCCTGGCTGGCGCTGGAAGCAGCGGCGCGGGGGCTGCAGTGGCTGGCGGCGTTTTGGCACTACCAGTGGGGTTTGGTGAGTACCCCCAGCGGCCACCCCGGCCCAGTCTATTTTCATCTGCTGGCCTTTGCTCTAGGGTGTTTTCCCTGGGCGGCTCCGGCCTTGGCCGAGATCTTGGCCAGCCTCCATAGGCACAGTAACCCGGCAGGGGCGGATTTAACTCAGCGGGCAGAACGCCTGCTGTTGGTGGCCTTCGGGGTGGTGCTGGCTCTGTTTTCGCTCTTGGTGCAAACCAAGTTGATCCACTACACCTCGCTGCTTTATCCCATCGGCGCCTACTTTGCTGCCCTGCGCCTGCAACGCCTGGGGTCAAGAGAGGCTCAACTCAGCGTTTGGGAAGGCGGCTGGATCCTGCTGAGCGGCTTGTTTTGGCTAGCCCTGTGGCTGCTATTGCCCTGGCTGGGATCCCAGGATCCCGTCCTGCTGCCGGTGGCCGAGAAGAGATTGACCGCTTTGGGGATCCCGCTTTCCGACCTTTTCGAGAGCCTAGCGGGCAGCTTGGCGCTTGGATATCTCCAGGCTGAGGTGGAGTGGCCCTTCTTCACCTATGGCCCTGCTGTGCTCCTGGCGTTGGGGGGACTGGCCTGGATTAGAGCTCGGCACAATGTTCGAGGATGGGCCATCTTGCTCTTGGCCACAGGACTAAGCGCCCAGTTGGCCTGGAGCTGGGTTTTCCCAAGGGTGTTGCAGCATACTCAGGGGGGATCCATCTACTTTTTCCGCCAGTTTGCCGGCCCAGAACCGGCTCTTTCGGGAAGGGTTGGCCTCTATGGGCTGCGGTCATTTGTACCCTATTTTTATGGCCCGCTGCGGGTGCCCTATGCCGCCAACCCGGAGGAGCTGGCCGCCTGGCAGGTGCCCGACTATCTGGTGACCTGGGATCCCTTTGTAGCTGAGCTAGCAGCAACTTGGCAGGTCGTAGAGCGCCGCAGCCCCTTTTGGCTGTTGAAAAAAACCTCTTCTCTCCCCTAGCCGCAAGATGAGCCAGTACGTGTTGCGTATCAGCGACCTTCCCCTTCAGGATCGCCCGCGCGAGCGGCTGCTTAACCAAGGGGCAAGAAACCTCTCCCACGCGGAGCTGCTGGCCATTTTGCTCAACACCGGCCAGGGGGCAGGTAAGCTCTCGGCCGTTGGCCTGGCCCAGTTGCTCTTGAAAAAATTGGAAGCCCAGGGGGATCCCTTGGCCCAACTGCGCCAGCTGGAAGCCGGGGAGCTGCTGCAAATTGAGGGCATCGGCCCAGCCAAAGCCGCAACAGTGTTGGCCGCCATCGAGCTGGGGCGGCGGGTGTTTTTGGCCCGACTACCCGAGCGGACGGTGATTGAATCGCCAGAACAGGCGGCCATGGCCCTAAGCGGCGACCTGATGTGGGAGACCCAAGAGCACTTTGCCGTCCTGCACTTGGACATCAAACACCGCCTTATCGGCCAGCAGATTGTAACCCGGGGAACCGCCACGGAAACTCTCACTCACCCGCGGGAAACCTTCCGCAGCGCCATCAAGCAAGGAGCCAGCCGCATCCTGGTGGCCCACAACCACCCCTCCGGCAGTTTGGATCCCAGCCCGGAGGATCTTGCCCTGACGCAGCAACTCTTGCAGGCGGGGCAACTGCTGCAGATCCCGGTTTTGGATCACCTCATCCTCGGCGGCGGGCAGTTCCTCAGCCTGCGCCAGCACACCCGCCTGTGGGAGGAGTTTCCCCAGCCAGAGTAACACCCCCAGCCCCTCTCCCAGGGGGAGAGGGGGGCTAGGGATCCGGCAGCGCCTCAAAGCGCATGCCCACCCTGAGCTGGCCGCCGTTGACCAAGTCCCAGGCCGACTGTTCTTTTCTGCCGGGCAGTTGGGCCCGCCGGATGAGAAGGGATCCCTCGCCGGTAGCCACATACACCCCTTCTCCTTTGGCCAGTCCCACCACTTCTCCGGGGCTACCCTGGGGAAGAGGGTCGGGCGGCGGATGCAACTGGGGAGCGGCAGAGCGGACAATCTTGATCCGCTGCCCCTGCAAGCCGGTAAAGCAGTCGGGAGAAAAGGCGCGGATTTGGTTGTGCAAGGCCTGGGCTGGGCGCCGCCAATCGAGCTGGAAGTCCTGCTTTTTAAGGAGGGGGGCATAGGTGGCCCGCGAGTCATCCTGGGGAATGGGGGTGATCTCTCCTTTTTCTAGTTTCACCAGGGTTTCCACCAGTAGCTCGGCCCCCAGTTGGGCCAGTTGGGAGGCCAGTTCCAGCCCAGTCTGCTCTGGCCCAATGGGCAGCTTGGCCTGCAGCAAGATGGCTCCTGTATCCAGGCCCTCGTCCATGAGCATGGTGGTGACGCCGGTCTCGGTCTCGCCGTTGGCAATGGCCCACTGGATGGGGGCAGCGCCGCGGTAAGCCGGCAGAAGGGAGGCGTGGACATTGACGCAGCCCAACCTGGGCATTTGCAGCACCGCCGGCGGCAGGATTTGGCCATAGGCCACCACCACAAACACATCGGCAGCCAGCGCCTCTAGCGCCGCCAACACCTCTGGATCCCGCCGCAGCCGGACAGGCTGCCACACCGGGATCCCATGGGCTTGGGCAAGGACCTTGGTGGGCGGCGGGAGCACCTTCTGCCCTCGTCCCTGCGGCCGATCCGGCTGGCAGACCAAGCCCACTACTTCAAAGGAAGACTGCCGCTGCAACAGGATCTGCAGGGAAGGCAGGGCAAACTCCGGCGTGCCAAAGAAAACAACCCGCATGACCGACCCCTCTGAGCCCTGCCCTTTAGTCTAGAGGGTTAGGGGAAGGTGGGGAGGGCTCGCCAGTGTCAGGCGCTGGAGAAGGAAAGGGAGAAAGTCTGGCCGGGGGAGCCTGCCAAAAGACGGGCTGTTTGAGATCGAACTCTTGGCTCCAGGCCGGCAAGAAGGAGCCGAGCTTCTGCCCAGAAAGCCGCAGCCGTTGCACAAAGGTCCATTCCAGACGGGTCAAGACCCGCCGCACAAAATCCTTGGCCCAGGCCGGATCCGGAACTTGCGCTGCCTGCAAGTTCACCTGTAAGAGGCTCAGCTTGGGGTGCAGATGGACGCGGGCCTGGAGCCCTTGCGGGCGCAGCAGGTAGTTGAGCACATACTGGATGGCTTCTCCATCCCCGCGTTGGGCACGGTACAGCGGGCTGTTGGGGTTGGGCGGCGGCTGGTAGCGCCACTCGCGGTGCCACTCCGGGATCCCTTCTCCCAGAGGAAAGCCGAACAGCTCCACCAGTCGCTGCCGGTAGCTCAGCGCCAGTTGTTCCAGGGTTGGCAAGAGGCCCTGCAGCAGCCGCTCCGGATCCGGGAGGGGATCCCCCTCCAGGCGCAGCAGCAGACGTTGGCCGGAAAGACGCGCCTGCACCTGCAGATGTCCCAGCCCCAGGGATCCCAGGGCTGCTTGCAAGCGAGCCACGATCTCCGGCAGAGCCGCCTGGACATCCACAGAATGGGCAGACACCGGCAGGGATCCGCAACAAGACCAGATCCAACCTAGCCCAATTTCGGCAAGGGCTTGGAGGGGTTGGCGGCTAGGGCTAGATTCCCAGGATTAAACGGGCAACGTAGAAGTAGATCAACACCCCCAGCACGTCCACAATCGTGGTGATGAAGGGGGCGGCCATCAAGGCCGGATCCAGACCAAAGGAGCGAAACAGAAAGGGCAGCCCCGCCCCTGACACCGAAGAGAGAACAGAAATCCCAAATAGGCTTAGCCCAACGATGACCGCCACCAGGAGATCCCGCTGCAGGGCATAGGCCCAGCCGATGGTGATCAAGCTGAGCATGATCCCCAGCATGGCTCCCACCACTGCTTCCCGGACCAGTACCCCCAACCCGTCCTTGAGGCGCACCGCTGCCGTGCTCAGGCCGCGAATCACCACCGTCGAAGACTGGGAGCCGACGTTGCCGCCGCTATCCACCAACAGTGGGATAAAAGCCGCCAGGGCGATCACCTGGCTTAAGACTTCTTCCTGGCCGGCAATAATCGTGCTGGTAAAGGTGTTGGTAAGCAGCAAAATCAGCAGCCACACCACCCGCTTGCGGGCTGCCTGCCAAAAACTGAGGTCGAAATAGTCATCTTCTCCAGACTGCAACCCCCCCAAGGAGTAGATGTCTTCGGTGGCCTCTTGCTCCACGATGTCCAGTACATCATCTACCGTAACGATCCCCACCAGTCGCCGCTCGGCATCCACCACCGGCACCGCCAACAGGTCGTACCGCTGGATGACCTGCGCCACCTCTTCCTGGTCGGTGTGGGTGCTGACAAACACCACCTCCCGGCTCATCACCTCCTCCAGCCGCTGGGCCGGATCGGCCATCACCAACTCCCGCAAGGATAGGGTTCCCGTCAGGTGTCGCTCCTGGTCGGTGACGTAGAGGTAGTAGATGGTCTCGGTTTCGCGGGCCAAGAGGCGCACCCGCTCCAGTGCCTCGGCTGCCGTCAGGTTCTCTCGCAGGGAAATGTACTCCGGGGTCATGATCCGCCCCGCGGTGTTGGGGGCATAGCCCAGCAGCAGGGCCGTGGCTTCCCGTTCCTGGGGGCTGAGCTGGGGCAGCAGTTCGGCAACCACCTTGGCCGGCAGCTCGTCGAAGAGGCGGGCCCGGTCGTCCGGCGACATCTTGTCCAAGATGTCCTGGATCTCGTGGCTCCTGAACTCGCGCAGCAGCGCCTGTTGCAGATCTATGTCCAGGTGTTCGTAAACGCGGATGGCCAGATCCTTGGGCAGCAAGCGAAAGGCCAGAGCCTGCTGCGCCTCCGGCAACTCCCCGATTACCTCGGCAATGTCCACCGCTTGTACGGGCAGCAGGAGAGATTTGGCTTGTTCCAAGTTGTTTTCCCTTAGGGCCAAGCTGAGCTGGCCACGCAAGAGCTCACAAAATTGCTCGCGGCTCAACTCAGGGCTGGGGGCGGGTGGGATCAGCGGGGCGGAATTCAACGGCTGCACTCCCTGCAACTCTAGCTTTAACTATGCCAGCAAAGCTGAGTCTGTGCTCCCTGCCCCCGTTTTCCTAGAGCCCATAAAAGTCGGGGCCGGATCCCTCGTAGCTGGGGTTAACCCGTAGGTTGAGGTGGGGGCAGACGATCTCGCAGGTGCGGCACTGGATGCAGTTTTCCAGCGACATGGCGTGGGAGCGGATCCCATTGTGTTCGCGGATGTGGTGGACTTCTGCGGTGCAGTCGGCCACGCAGGGGGTAGGGCGGTTCAGCTTGTCGTAGGTGGCAATGCACTGGCGGCAGGTGTCAGCGCTGAACTCAAGGATGTGGCGGTTGCCTTCCGGGTAGCGGGGATCGGCAAAAAAGACGGCATCCGACCGCGAGAAATAGCCCCATCGCGTGGTCAATGCTTCAGGATCCAGACCTGTGGGGGCCACAAAGTCCGCTTGGATGGCGGCATGGGGGGCAACATACCCCCGTGGGGGCGGCTCGCCGGCGCTGACCCGTCCGCTGAGCAGGGTGTAAGCGCGCAGGAGTTCCCCGCCGCGACGCACGGGATCCTGCAGGCCCCAGCGCAGGGATCCCAGCCAGGGGTGGCCGGCATCGACGCTGCGGCAGAGCTGGGGCAGGTACGCTTCCAGCAGGCGGGAGTTTTCCAAAAAGGCTTCCCGAAAATAGCGGCTGCAGTAGAGATCTTGCCCCACCGAGCTCTCCATCACGGCTTTTTGGTAGGCCTCTTGGATGCGCAGATCCCCTTTTAAAAAGCCGTCGTGAATGAGGCCCGCCGCCAGGTAGCCGGTCTCCATCGCATTATCCACCCCGGCCAGGCTGCCCACATCCAGCACCCCCAGGGCATCCCCCAAGAGCAAAGCCCCTTCGACGCCAAAGCGGCTGGGCAGGCTGTAGTAGCCCCCCTCAGGAATGACGGCAGCCCCGTACTTGAGCAACTTGCCACCGGCAATCAGGGATTGGATCCAGGGATGGGCTTTGAACTCCTGCAGGCGCTGCTGCGGGTTGAGGTTGGGATTTTTGCTGTCGAGGCCGATGATCAGGCCCAGGGCCAGGCGGTTATCTTTGAGGCCGTAGACAAAGCCGCCGCTGAAGCTGCCATCCAAAACCGGATAGCCCAAGGTGTGCCACACCTGCCCCTGCAGCGAGCGAGGGATCTGCCACAGCTCTTTGACCCCCACCGACCACAGTTGCGGCCGAGGGCGCAGGTGAAACTTCTCGACCAGGTCTTTGGAGATAAATCCCTTGTCGCCAAAGCAGGTGAGCTCGGCAAAGACGCAATCTTCGTAAACTTGGCCGGAGTCGCTCACCCGCACCCCAATGACTCGCTCCCCCTCATAGAGGATCTCGTGGGCAGCAAAGCCGGGGAACAGATCCAGGGTAACGTTAGGGATCCCTTTGGCCTTTTCCTGTAGGGTTTCGGCCAGCCAGCGGATGACATGGCTAAGGGTGAGGATGAACTGCCCCTGCTTGCGCAACCCCTTTGGGATTGCTGCTTCCGGCAGATCCCAGCGCTCTTGGGATCCCAGTACGCTCAGATGGCTGACTTCCACCCGCCCCTCGTGGGGAAATCCTTGGCTCTCAAAATCCGGGAAGAGCCTGGCGATGGCCTGGGGATTGCAGATGGCACCACTGACAATGTGCCCGCCAAATTGCCGGGCTTTTTCCAAGATGGCGATGGAGATTTTGAGCCCCGAGAGCTTGGCCAGATCCAAAAGGCGATGGGCCAGGATCAGGTTGGAGGAGCTTCCTCCCACCAAAAGCAGGTCGTAGCGGATGGCGTCACTCATGCAGAATTCCCCACGCAGCGGCTCTGGATACCCTGCCTGTATCCTAGAGAGGGAAGGCCAAAAGGGGGCAAAACTTTAGACCTTCTCAAGCCTCTGCGCCGAGCCCTCGACAGGATAGGTGATTGTCATTGGCTTAATGTCGGGCACTTCTGTGGACGGGATCGATGTAGCCATCGTCCACATCGAGGGCAACGATCCTCTCCGGTGGGAGCTGTTGCATTTCCAAACAATCCCCTATTGCCCGCTGCTGCGGGCAGAGATTTTGCGGGCTGCGGATCCCAAAACCGGCACGGTAGACCATATCTGCGCTTTAAACTTTCGTTTGGGTCGCGCTTTTGCGGAAGCGGCCCTGCAAGGGATCCAAGCGGCCCACCTCACCCCCCCACAGGTCGATCTCATCGGCAGCCACGGCCAAACCCTTTGGCACAGCCCCGATGGGCCAGAAGCCTCGACCTTACAAATCGGTGAAGCGGCGGTGATTGCCGAGCTGACCGGGATCCCTGTGGTGAGCAACTTTCGGGCGCGGGACATGGCAGCGGGGGGCCAGGGCGCACCTTTGGTGGCTTTTGTGGATTGGCTGTTGCTGAGTCATCCCCACTTCCATCGGGCGGCCCAAAACATCGGCGGCATAGCCAACCTTACCTATCTCCCTAGCCTCAGCAGCGGCGGATCCCCTTTGGCTTTCGACACCGGCCCCGGCAACGTGTTGATCGATTTGGCGGTGATGCGGGCCAGCCAAGGACAACAAGCTTTTGATCGCGACGGAAAATGGGCTACCCAAGGCCAGATCCACTGGGAAAAAATTACAGAATGGATGCGGGATCCCTACTTTCATAAAGCACCGCCCAAAACCACTGGCCGAGAGTACTTTGGATCCCTTTACTTGGAACGAATTTGGCCCCAATTTGCCTCCGCCCACGACTGCATTGCCACGCTAACGGGGTTTACCGCTCGCTCCATTGCCCAAGCTTACAGAGACTTCTTGCCCGCGATCCCAGAGCAAGTTATCGTCAGCGGTGGCGGCACCCAAAACCCTGTCCTCATGCAACTGTTGCAGGAACAACTGCCGGCCACAACCCTGCTTACCTCCGACCAAGTGGGGATCCCTTCTGCAGCCAAAGAAGCCTTTGCTTTTGCGGTATTAGCTTATAAAACCTGGCAGGGTGAGACCAACAGTTTGCCGGAAGCAACTGGAGCAAGACGTGCTACCATCTTGGGCCAAATTACACCCTCTTGTCGTAACCAGTCCTAGCTCATCTGTACCGTTGTCCCCAATAAGCTTTCTCATACTCCTGAAGAAAGAGAGAGGCCCGGGCTTGAGACGGTTCATCTGCCCAATCCAGACTCGCTGGGATGTGACGCAAGGCTGAGAAAGACGGTAAAGTTGCCTTGCCGAGATCCACAGGATCCAAGAGCCCTGGTTCTTATGAAAGATCGTCCTCTACCTTTGTGCCTGACGGCAATGGCGCTTTGTAATTTCTTCATTCTCTTGAGCTGCAGTGTTGCGCGGCATCACTTGTTTCAGTCAGGAGGATATGATCTCGGTATTTTCGACCAAGCTGTTTATTTAATCAGCCGTGGCGAGTTTCCTTTTTCTACTATTCGCGGGATCCACATTCTTGGGGATCACGCAGCTTTTATCTTGTATCCTCTCAGTCTTTTGTATCGCATTGTTCCCTCTGTATATTGGCTGTTCGGCATTCAAGCTCTGGCACTAACGCTGGGAGCGCTGGCCGTTTACCATCTGGCGCTCCAGGTCGAGATTGATTCTGGCAGGGCGAGAACAATTGCCGCCGCCTATCTTCTCTACCCGGCCATCTTCAACGCCAACCTTTTTGATTTTCATCCAGAAGTGTTGGCCGTTCCCCTTTTTTTGGCAGCTATACTCTGTATTCGCTCTGGCAAGTTGTGGGGGTTTTTGCTGTGCCTAGGCGGTATCCTCGGCTGCAAGGCGGTGTTGTCTCTCAATGTCGTTGCCCTGGGAGCTTGGCTGTTGCTCTTTGAAAGCAGACGAGTTGAAAGGCGCTGCCAAGTGGCCGGCTGGCTTGCCATAGCGACAGGGTCGGCTTGGTTTGGCATGGCCGCTTTTTGGATTATTCCTCACTTCAGTGGCAGCGAGCCGGCAGCCGTTTCTCACTATAGCTATTTGGGCAGTTCCGTTCCTGAAATTATCCAAAACTTGGTCCTCAAGCCAACATTAGTCTTAGGCAAAGTCTTCTCTCTCGACACCCTATTCTATGGATTTTTGTTAATCATTCCTGTGGCTTGGGGCCTCTCCTGGCGCCACTGGGATCCCTGGATCCCTGCCCTGCCAACCCTGGGGCTGAATATACTTTCTAGCAATCCTGCTTATCGGGATCTGGTGCATCAGTATGCATTACCTGTTGTTCCTTTTCTCTTTCTAGCTGTTATCGAAAACGCGAAAGCAGTCCCCTTCTGGTTTTGCCCTGCAAAAAGCAGAAAAGCAGCGCTAACCTGGTCTTTGCTGGCTTTTCTGGCCCTGGCAAAATACCCCTTTTTCGGCTCCATCTATCTTCAGTCTCTTGACACTTGGCAGGCCACTCGCGAGGCCCTTGCCCACATCACCACCCAAGGGGGCGTCCTCACTACCCACGAGATTAGCCCCCACCTCACCCACCGGCAAGTTATTTACTTTACTGACGAGAGCCGCTTCAAGGGATCTCCCCCTGCACAATGGGATCCCTTTGACTACGTTTTGCTTAACAGCCGCCATCCGGGGTGGCGCAGCAGCCCAGAGTTCTCCCAGACCCTGCTTGCCGCCTTACAAAAAGAAACCTCGTTTCAGCTTCTCTACCATCGCGATGGGGTGTATTTGTTCTCTAGGATACGACAAGAACCTTAGGCTTAGCCGGCCATTCTAAACAAGTTAAACGTCAGAAACCAAAATTCCCTACAGTCCAACAAATTGTTAATAAGCTATTACCTCAACCCAAAGAAATTTCTCACATCGGCGAGGCTTAACCTGGTCTTGGTCTCTTCTTAACTTCTAGGTACTAGCTTTGGGGTGCCTGTCCCAATGCGTGAAGAACGCAGGGAATAAAAGATCGACAAGACAAGAGAAGGGGAGAACTCAACATGAATAATCCACAGGATTCTAGGCTTCGCCATGGGGACGAGCCTCTGTGCAATCATTCGCCCAACCCCACCTTTAGCAGCATCCTGGAAACTCGCCTGCAGCGGCGCCAAGTGTTGCAGGGGGGAGTTGCCGCGGCAGTGGCCACCTTTTTTGGCCTACCGGCGCTAAACAACGCTAGTAAATCGGCCAAAGCGGCCAGCGGTAGTGCCTTGCTGGGTTTCAAGGCGATCCCCGTGAGCGCAGAGGACAAAGTGGTGGTACCGGAAGGCTACACGGCTCGACCGCTGCTGGCCTGGGGTACCCCTATCACCGGCACCTACCCTGAGTTCAAGCTGGAGAACACCGGCGCCGAGCAGGGGATGCAGGTGGGCAGCCACCACGACGGCATGCACTTCTTCCCCATTGAGGGCAAGGATCCCTGGCAGGGCAGTTCCACCGAGGGCTTGTTGGTGTTCAACCACGAGTATGTGGAGCCGCGCTTTATGCATGCTGCCGCCAAGGGTCAAAAGCTTAACGACGAGAGCTACCCAGTCAACCCCGACGGCAGCCGCGATCCCGATCAAGTGCTGAAAGAGCTAAACGCCCACGGGGTGAGCATTGTCCACATCAAGCGGGAGGCGGACGGTAACTGGACTGTGGTGCGGGATCGCCTCAACCGCCGCATCACCGGCCTCACCCTCATGGAGATCCAGGGCCCGGTGCGGGGATCCGACTTCGTCAAGACCAAGTTCAGCCCCGATGGCACGATGACACGGGGCACCTTAAACAACTGCGCCCACGGGGTTACTCCCTGGAACACCTACCTCACCTGCGAGGAGAACTGGGCCGGCTACTTCACCAACACCAGCAAAGGGCCGGATCAAAAGCCCAACCTGCCCCGCGAGCACAAGCGCTACGGCGTGAGCACCGAGACCTCCCGCTACGGCTGGGAGCTGGCTAGCAACAAGGCCGACGAGTTCATCCGCTTCAACGCCACCCCCACCGCTGCAGATGCCACCCAGGACTACCGCAACGAGCCCAACACCTTTGGCTGGGTGGTGGAGATCGATCCCTTTGATCCCAGCAGCAAGCCCCAGAAGCGCACAGCTCTGGGCCGCTTTGCCCATGAGGGCGTGGTGTTCCAGCCGCCGGTGGAAGGGCAGCCGATTGTGCTCTACATGGGGGACGATGCCCGCTTTGAGTACATCTACAAGTACGTCTCTGCCGAGCCCTACCGCAAGGAGACGGCAGGCGGCCACCTGCTGGACAACGGCACCCTGTACGTGGCCAAGTTCAACGAAGACGGCACAGGGGAGTGGATCCCGCTGGTGTTTGGGCAAAACGGCTTCACCCCCGAGAATGGTTTCACCAGCCAGGCGGATGTATTGGTAAACACCCGCACCGCGGCAGACTTCGTCGGCGCCACCAAGATGGATCGGCCCGAGTGGGGAGCAGTGGATCCCAAGACCCGCATGGTCTACTTCACCCTAACCAACAACAGCAAGCGGGAACAAGACCAGGTGAACGCCGCCAACCCTCGTCCCAAAAACCAGTGGGGCCACATCATCCGCTGGAAGGAAGCCAATGGCCAGCCCCAAGCTACCCGCTTTGAGTGGGACATCTTCGTCCTGGCCGGCCCGCCAGGAGATAGCCGCACCTTATCCGGCCAAGCTCTCAGCTCGGACAACATCTTCAACTCTCCCGATGGGTTGTGGTTCGATGCCAGCCGTCGCCTCTGGATCCAAACGGATTGTAGCGAGAGCAACCTCAACAAGGGAGATTTTGCCCAGTTCGGCAACAACCAGATGCTGGCTGCCGATCCGGATACCGGCGAAATTCGCCGCTTCTTGACCGGGCCGATCGGACAGGAGATCACCGGCGTGGTCACCACTCCCGACCAGCGCACTCTGTTCATCAACGTGCAGCACCCTGGTGCCAGCACCAGCGAGGAAGACTTTGCCGCCGGCAAGATCATTTCTCGCTGGCCCAATTATGACAACAACATCTACCCCCGCTCGGCGGTGGTGGTGATTACCAAAAATGACGGTGGCATTATCGGTACTTAATCAATACTGATTCTGTTGCCAACTCCCCAGGAAATCGGGCGGCAGGGATCCCTTCTCTGCCGCTTTCTTGTAGTCAATTCAGATAACATTCAAGTAACAATGAGACGCCAGCAAGTACAACAAATAGCTAAATGGCGCCGATTCCGATAGCGGGACGTATGGTCATTCAAATAGCCATGAAACTTTTCTCTACGTTGTTATTGCTTCGCAACGCTGTCGCGAACGCGCCGCTCTAACTCCCCTCTCCCTCAGGGAGAGGGGCCGGGGGTGAGGGTGTCAGCGGCGCGGAGCACTGTGGAGACATCTCCAAATTTGAAATGACTATAAGATTGCAGCTTTCGCGTTCGGCTTCCCACTAGGCTAAGAGTAGTCTCAAAGCCGTTTTGCAGCAGGTGACCCATGTCCAAGGCAAAGATCGCACTGGACTTTCAGGCCCGGATCCCTCCCGGTTATCTCAACCTGATGGGATATGTGGACGAATCGGAAGTGAATGGGCCGGGCCGGCGCGCGGTGGTTTGGGTGCAGGGCTGCCTGCGGGAGTGCCCAGGCTGCTTCAACCCCGCTTCTTGGCCGTTTGAGGTCAACCAACTGGTCAAGGTTGCTGACTTGGCCGAGCAAATCCTCAGCAACCCCAGAAACGAGGGAGTGACCTTCTCGGGAGGAGAGCCCTTCTGGCAGGCTCCTGCCCTGGCCAGCTTGGCGCGGCTCCTGAAGGCGAAAGGGCTAACGGCGATGGCCTTCAGTGGATTCACGCTGGAAGAGTTGCGATCCCCCCAGGCTCCCCCCGGCGCCCAAGAGCTGTTGCAGGAGCTGGATATTTTGGTGGACGGGCCCTATCTGCAATCCCAGGCCATTCGCTCCCCCCACTCGCTGGTCTCTTCCCGCAACCAGCGGGTACATGTCTTTAACCCTGCCTTGGAAAACCAACTGAATTGGGCCAGCGACCAGGTGGAAATCCATATCCTCAAAGATGGAACCCGCATCGTCACCGGCTACGGCGGGCAGTTTCTCTTCGACGAGTCCGAACGAGGCTAGCGCGCCTCCACAGGGATCCCCTATCCCCCCACCCGCAACGGCTCGCGGCGATAGGCGGGCAGTTGCCAGCACATCTCCAGCCAGTTTTTCAGCTCCTCCGGCTGGCCCATGAGGCTCATTTCCACCAGCAAAATGGCAGCTCGATCGCCAGCTCCTTTGGATCCCAGACGAATCAGGGCAGATAGACTTTCTTCCCGCCAGCAGACGGATACCCCCTGCCGGATCAAGGCCCGAGCCGCAACGGCAATGCAGGAGGGTGGCACCTGGATATCTCGCCGCTCGTAATCGATAGTAGGCAGCATGAACGGCAACCCAAATCTTTATTATGTTTTAATCTTCTTCCCTTTTTGCCGGCTTATCCTGGGTCTTTGCGAATTGTGAAGTGATCTTTTGTAAACTTTTTGATACCGAGTAACATCGTCTGGGGGTCTGAGAAAAAGGACGGGGATCCCTGCAGAAAGCTTAAAAGATAGCAGCCGTTTCTCAGCTCGACCTTCTCACAGCCGCGAGAATGGCTGCATTGGCAGGAGATGGAGAGATGCGAGCAGAAGGTTGGGAAAGCCGGGTGGGTCGCTGGTTGCCCAAAGCTACCCTTGTGGGAGTGGCGTTGATCCTGGTGGCGGCGGGCAGGCCGCTGCGCTTGGTGGGCAACGGCGAGAATATGGTGCTGTTTACCTGGGGTGGGGGAGTGAGCCCGACTGCTTTGCAGCCAGGGCTGCATTGGGTGCCGCCTTTTGTCTCGCGCACCGTTACCTTCGACGTAAAAACTCAGGCTCTGACCTGGAAGGACAACGACCCGACTGCCTATGCGCCGCGGCTGGTGGCCCTCTCTCAGGATGGGCAGCAGATTGCGGCTGAGGCGACGCTGCAATTTCGTATTCTCGATGCCCCCAAGGTCTACACCCAACTGGGGGAGAACTACTTGGATCGCATTGCCCCCATCGTCCGGTCGGTCATCTTGAATGAGACCAGCGGCTTTTCCGCCCAAGCTCTCTATTCCACCGAACGCCCTCTGCTTCAAGGACAAATTCGCGAACGAGTGGCCCTTTTGCTGAAGGAATACGGCGTCGAGGTTTTGGACTTTCTGCTGCGGGATGTGGATTTCGATCCCGATTTTGTAGCCGCTATTGAAGCAAAAACTATCGCCGAAAACCAACTGGCGCAAAAACAATTTGAGATCGAGCAGGCGCGCCAAGATGCTCGCAGCATCATTGCTCAAGCCGAGGCAGAAGCCGGCCAATTGCGAGCCAAGGCCCAGGCCCTCACCCAGAATCCCAAGTACCTAGAGGTGGTGAAAGCCTCCGTCCTGGGATCCCGGCTGGAAACTTTGATAACCAAATAGAAAACCTAATAGAAAAAGGACTCCGTCCCGCTGACGCGAACAGTTTTCGGGCCTGGCCCCATCTGCTCCAGCTCTTCCCTCAGACCTCAAAACGGGATCAGCCACTATGTATTCAACAGAAGAAGCACACCAGAGTAAAGTTGGTTGGCTAACTTTGGGCGGGATTGCCCTCTTGGCAGCTTTGGGGATGCTCCGCGCCTGCCTGTATGTCACTTTGCCCGGCCATGCCACTGTGGTGTTTAATACCTTTTCGGGGTTGCAAAAGGGGCGGGTAGAATTGCCGGGAGTGATGTTCCGGATCCCGGGGATCGAGACGCCAATCACCTACAGCGTGCTCACCCGCGTTTGGGAGTTTACCAACAACTCCAACTCGGCCAATGCCATCAGCAATGCCATCACGGTAAACACTGCTGACGGGCAGGCTTTTGCCGTCGATGTGGCCATTGCCCTCAGGCCCAACCTTGCCACTTTGGACGAGCTGCACGCCACCATCGGCGAGAACTATCTTGTGACAGTGGTGGTGCCGGTGGTGCGCTCCAAGATCCGCGATATCTCTGCTTCTTTCGATTCCGAAGATTTTTACCGCAAAAGCCAGCGCACAGCCATCGAGCAGCGGGCTCTGGACTTGATCCGCCAAGAGATGCCCACCGTCAACCGCGATGGCCAAGCCCTGCCCCTGATCCAGGTAGAGGGCCTCTTTCTGGGCAACCCCGATTTTCCACAAGCCCTGCGAGATTCCATTGAACGCAAACAGGTGGCCTCGATCACGGCACAAACAGCAGCAGTGCGGGCGCAAATTCAACAAAAAGAAACCGAGCGGCTGTTGATCCTAGCGGCAGCCAACCAGCGGGCCATCGAGCTAAAGGGACAGGCGGCAGCGGAAAACGCGCAACTGGCGGATCTGCTGTTTTACGAAAAGCTGCAGGAGCGCATCCAAAACCCGGCGGACTCACTGCCACCTCTGCGCATCATTCGCGTCGAGGGGGATGCCACCGTGTTCCTCAACGTGGATCCCCGACAGGCAGCCGCGCAACAGGCCCAATAGTCAGGCCTGGCCACGCCGTCGGAGCTCCTGGGGCAGGGTGGGGTGGTGGGCAGCCGGCTGCGCTTTGGCCACAACAATCACCCCGGCCACCGGGATCCCAGCGGCAACCAAGACCTGCTGCGCCGCTTGAACGGTGGAGCCGGTGGTGTAGATGTCATCCACCAACAGAACTGGCGTGGCGGGAGCGTACTGGAGGGCAAAGGCGCCTGCCAGATTTTGCTGGCGTTGCAGCGGGTTGAGCTCATATTGGGCCGCCGTGGCCCGCACCCGCACCAAAGCTTCAGGTAAATGTCTTAGACCCGTCCGCTCACAAAAGGCTTGGCTGATCAGGGCCGCCTGATTGTAGCCCCGTTGCCGCAGGCGCTCCGCATGCAGAGGGATGGGGACGACCGTATAGTCCGAGCCGTAGGCCCTACGAGAGCCTGAAGAAGGTTGCCGGCTTTCGAGCCAGCGGGATCCCAGCCATTCCCCCAAAACCGCGCCTATGCGCCGCTGTCCTTCATATTTCAGGCAATAGAGAGCCCTGCGCAGCGCTCCCCGGTGGATCCCCCAAGCATAAAGCGGCCAAGGCGAAGTGGTAACTGGCCAAGAGTCGAGCCGCTCCGCCTGCAATCGCTGCTGACAGTCTCGACAAAACACAGCCTTGGCCGGGCGCTGGCAGAGCGGACAGGGAAGCGCAATCCACCAATCCAGCCAGCCCATCGCCTGTTGCCCCTCTCCCCACCTCCTGCCGATGGCTCCAGTCTAGTCAAAAGACTCAAGTCACAGCCCCGGCAGCAGATCCCTAAGTTGACGCTGGGATCCCGCCTTGCTAGGATTCAATACTGCCGGATAACTTGAGTTGTAGCCTTCTTTGCCAGCCCATGCCCACCATCCAGCAACTGATCCGCGAGGAGCGCAGCGTCGCCGTCCGCAAAACCAAGTCCCCTGCCCTGAAGGGTTGTCCACAGCGGCGGGGGGTTTGCACCCGAGTGTACACGACAACACCCAAAAAGCCCAACTCGGCGCTGCGAAAAGTAGCTCGCGTTCGCCTCACTTCTGGCTTTGAGGTCACAGCTTACATTCCCGGCATCGGCCACAACCTGCAAGAGCACTCGGTGGTCATGATTCGCGGAGGACGAGTCAAAGACCTGCCCGGCGTGCGCTATCACATTATCCGCGGCACACTCGATGCTGCAGGGGTAAAAGACCGTAAGCAAGGCCGCTCCAAATACGGGGCCAAACGGCCCAAGCCCGGCCAAGCCCCAGCCGCCGCCGGCAAGAAAAAATAGCCTTTGGCATCTCGCTTGTCCTCCTTTCCCAACCCTTTCTGCAACAGGTAACCCACCTCTTATGTCTCGCCGCAACCGTGCGCCTCGCCGTGATGTGCCACCGGATCCCAAATACGGGAGCCGCTTGGTCACCATGCTGATCCGCAAATTGATGCAGAGGGGCAAGGCCTCCCTGGCTGCCAGGATCCTTTACGAGGCTCTGGACATTGTGCGGGAGCGCACCGGTCAAGAGCCACTGCCTCTGTTGGAAAATGCTGTCCGCAACGCCACCCCCCTGGTGGAGGTCAAGGCGCGTCGGGTGGGCGGGGCTACCTATCAAGTCCCGGTGGAGGTGAGGGGAGAACGAGGAACTTCCCTGGCGCTGCGCTGGTTGGTCACCTTTTCCCGCGCCCGTCCCGGCCGCACCATGGCCGCCAAGCTGGCCAATGAGATCATGGATGCGGCCAACGAAACCGGCAGCACCATTCGGCGGCGGGAGGAAGTGCATCGCATGGCCGAGGCCAACAAGGCCTTTGCCCACTACCGCTACTGAATCCGTTTGGCAGGGCGGTGGGTAGTCCCTGGGATCCCTGCTCTGTCCACCCAGAGTTCGGGCAAGTGGAGCAAAATCGGCAAAAAAGATTAGAATTGTAAAGGATTTTTTAGGTTGCCCAAATCGCAGGGCGACGAGGATTGGGAGGTTGACGTGGCACGCACAGTTCCCCTGGAACGAGTCCGAAACATTGGCATCGCGGCTCATATCGATGCCGGCAAGACCACGACCACAGAGCGGATCCTTTTCTATTCCGGTCTGGTGCACAAAATTGGCGAAGTCCACGACGGAACTGCGGTAACCGATTGGATGGCTCAGGAGCGGGAGCGGGGCATCACCATCACGGCTGCGGCCATCACCACCCGTTGGACCAAGCGGGATCCCGAAAATCCTTCCCAGCCCCTCCTCGGCGCACCGGAGTACACCATCAACATCATCGACACGCCTGGGCACGTGGATTTCACCATCGAGGTTGAGCGCTCCATGCGGGTGCTGGATGGGGTAATCGCCGTCTTTGACTCGGTGGGCGGCGTGCAACCTCAGTCTGAGACCGTCTGGCGGCAAGCCAATCGTTACAACGTGCCCCGCATTGCCTTTGTCAACAAAATGGATCGCATGGGGGCCAATTTCCTCAAGGTTTACAACCAGATCCGGGAGCGCCTCAAGGCCAACGCTGTGCCCATCCAACTGCCCATTGGAGCTGAAGACGGGTTCCGCGGCATCGTCGATCTGGTGCGCATGCAGGCCCGTATCTACATGGATGAGATCGGCAAGGACATTCGTCCCGCCCCCATTCCGGAGGAGATGAAAGATCTCGTGGCGGAATACCGGGCCAAGCTGGTGGAGGCGGTGGCCGAGACCGACGAAGCCCTGATGGAGAAATACTTTGCCGAGGAAGACCTGAGCGAAGCCGACCTGATGGCTGGTCTGCGCAAGGGCACCATCAGCGGCCAAATTGTGCCGATGCTGTGCGGCTCTGCCTTCAAGAACAAGGGTGTGCAGATGCTGCTGGACGCGGTGGTGGATTACCTCCCTTCTCCCATCGACATTCCCGCCATCAAGGGGGTGCTGCCGGATGGCTCGGAGGTGGCGCGCAAGGCCAGCGACGATGAGCCTTTCTCGGCGCTGGCCTTCAAGTTGATGAGCGATAAGTACGGGGATCTGACCTTCATTCGCGTCTATTCGGGAGTGTTGACCAAAGGCACCTATGTGCTCAACTCCACCAAAAACAAAAAAGAGCGCATCTCCCGCCTGGTGGTGTTGAAAGCAGATGAACGTTTGGACGTGGATGAGCTGCGGGCAGGCGATCTGGGGGCTGTGGTGGGCCTGAAGGACACCACCACCGGAGACACCCTCTGCGACGAAAATGCTCCCGTGATCTTGGAGTCTCTGTTTATCCCAGAGCCAGTGATCTCAGTGGCTGTAGAACCCAAAACCAAGGCCGACATCGATAAGCTCTCCAAGGCCCTCCAGGCCTTGGCCAAAGAGGATCCCACCTTCCGCGTCTCGGTGGATCCCGAGACCAATCAAACCATCATCTCCGGCATGGGCGAGCTGCACCTGGAGATCCTGGTGGATCGGATGCTGCGGGAGTTCAACGTAGAGGCCAATGTCGGCAACCCGCAGGTGGCCTACCGCGAAACCATTCGCAAGCCGGTCAGCCGGGTCGAAGGCAAGTTTGTTCGCCAGAGTGGTGGCCGGGGTCAGTATGGCCATGTGGTTATCGACCTGGAGCCTGCAGAGCCGGGTACAGGCTTTGAGTTTGTCTCCAAAATCGTGGGTGGCGTTGTGCCCAAAGAATATGTCGGGCCGGCTGAGCAAGGGATCCGGGAAGCCTGCGAATCCGGCGTGCTGGCAGGCTATCCCCTGATCGACATCCGCGCCACCCTGGTGGATGGCTCCTACCATGAGGTGGACTCCAGCGAAATGGCCTTTAAGATCGCCGGTTCGATGGCTCTGAAGGAGGCAGCTCGCAGAGCGAGCCCTGTCCTTCTGGAGCCGATGATGAAGGTCGAGGTGGAAGTTCCTGAAGCCTTTGTGGGGGACGTCATCGGGGACATCAACGCCCGCCGCGGCCAGATGGAGGGGATGAATACGGAAGGCGGCATCACCAAGGTCAATGCCAAAGTTCCATTGGCAGAGATGTTTGGCTACGCCACCGATATCCGCTCCAAAACCCAGGGTCGAGGCACCTTTACGATGGAGTTCAGCCACTACGAGGAAGTTCCTCGCAGTATCGCCGAAGCCATCATTGCCAAAAACAAAGGAAATGAGTAGCTGACTGAAACCAAAAAGGAAGTGACGATTCATGGCACGCGCTAAGTTTGAACGTACCAAACCCCATGTCAACGTTGGCACCATCGGCCATGTTGACCACGGCAAGACCACTTTGACGGCTGCCATCACCACCACCTTGGCTGCTTTGGGTCAGGCCACAGCCAAACGGTATGACGAGATCGACGCAGCGCCGGAAGAAAAAGCCCGCGGTATCACCATCAACACCGCCCACGTGGAGTACCAGACGGAGAAGCGTCACTACGCCCACGTGGACTGCCCCGGCCACGCTGACTACGTGAAAAACATGATCACGGGTGCAGCCCAGATGGATGGAGCCATCTTGGTGGTGTCTGCGGCTGATGGCCCCATGCCCCAAACGCGGGAGCACATCCTGTTGGCCCGTCAGGTGGGGGTGCCCAGCTTGGTGGTCTTCCTCAACAAGGTGGACATGGTGGACGATCCAGAGCTGCTGGAGCTGGTGGAGCTGGAAGTGCGGGAGCTTCTCTCCAAATACGACTTCCCCGGCGATGACATCCCCATCATCAGGGGATCCGCCCTCAAGGCTTTGGAAAGGATGCAGGCCAACCCCAAAACTCAGCGCGGCGAAGATCCCTGGGTGGATAAGATCTACGAGCTGATGGATGCGGTAGACTCTTACATTCCCACGCCGGAGCGGGATGTGGACAAGCCCTTCCTGATGGCCGTAGAAGACGTTTTCTCGATCACCGGTCGGGGCACGGTGGCCACAGGCCGGATCGAGCGGGGCCGCATCAAGGTGGGCGAAACGGTGGAACTGGTGGGGCTGCGGGAAACTCGCTCCACCACCGTTACTGGTCTAGAGATGTTCCAGAAGACCCTTGATGAAGGGATCGCTGGCGACAACGTCGGTGTGCTGCTGCGCGGCATTCAGAAGAACGAGGTGGAGCGCGGCATGGTGCTGGCCAAGCCCAAGAGCATTACCCCGCACACCAACTTCGAGTCTGAGGTGTATGTCCTCAAGAAAGAGGAAGGAGGTCGCCACACGCCGTTCTTTGCCGGCTATCGTCCCCAGTTCTATGTACGCACCACCGATGTAACCGGTACCATCTCCTCCTTTACGGCTGACGATGGCTCGCAGCCGGAGATGGTGATGCCGGGCGACCGGGTCAGGATGACGGTGGAGCTGATCCAGCCCATCGCCATCGAGCAGGGGATGCGCTTTGCCATTCGCGAGGGTGGTCGTACCGTCGGGGCGGGTGTTGTCTCCAAGATCCTGAAGTAAGTTGTCTTTTCCCGGCAGGGATTGAGCGCTGGTTGCCCCAGATCAACTCGATCCCTGTCGGTTTTTTGTTGTACCGTTCTCTTTCTCCGGCCATGCCTACCCTGACCCAACAGAAAATCCGCATTCGCCTGAAAGCCTACGATCATCGGCTGCTGGATACTTCTTGCGACAAAATCGTGGACACGGCCCGTCGTACCGATGCTGTGCCCGTGGGCCCCATCCCTCTGCCTACCCGGCGCCGCATCTACTGTGTGTTGCGTTCTCCGCACACCGACAAGGATTCGCGGGAACATTTTGAAACCCGCACCCACCGCCGCATTATCGACATCTATTCCCCCTCTTCCAAAACCATCGATGCTTTGATGAAGCTGGATCTGCCGGCGGGGGTGGATATTGAGGTGAAGTTGTGATGGCTCTCCGGGGATCCCGGTCTTCGCAGTTGTAGAGCGTGGATGAGGGTGGCAAGGGGTGACGGCAGCGGTTGATCCGGTCGATCAGGGGTTGGCAACTCCAGAAGCCAACCCATCCCCTATCCCGGTCTTGGTGGTGGGGGCACTGGGCAAGATGGGGCGGGAGGTGGTGAGAGCTGTTGCCCAGACGCCCGACATGACCCTGGCGGGGGCGGTAGCCCGCTCGCAACTGGGCTTGGACATCGGCGAGGTGCTGGGCCTGGGATCCCTGGGGGTGGAGATTACCGATGACCTAGCGGGGCAGTTGCTGAGGTTGTCGCAGCGGAGCAGCCGCGGTGTGATGGTGGATTTCACCCATCCGCAGGCGGTGTTTGAACATGTCCGCTCGGCCATTGCCTTTGGGGTGCGCCCGGTGGTGGGGACAACGGGCCTGACGCCGGAGCAGGTGGAGCGGCTGCGGGATCTGGCGGATAAGTCGGGGGTGGGCTGTTTGATCGCGCCCAACTTTGCCATCGGCATGATTTTGTTGCAGCAGATGGCACTGCAGGCGGCGCAATATTTTGACCATGTTGAGATCGTCGAGCTGCACCACAACCGCAAAGCGGATGCCCCCAGCGGCACGGCCCTGCAGACGGCCCAACGGCTGGGTCAACTGGGCAAAGCCTTCAACCCGCCCGAAGTGGAAGAAAAAGAGCTGCTCCCCGGCTCGCGGGGCGGGATCCCCGGCCCCAACATTCCCATCCACAGCGTGCGCCTGCCGGGGCTAGTCGCCCACCAGGAGGTGATCTTCGGCGGCATGGGGCAAACCCTTACCTTAAGGCACGACACCACGGATCGGGTGGCTTTTATGCCGGGGGTGATCCTGGGGATCCGCAAGGTGCTGCAGCTCAAGGGATTGGTCTACGGGCTGGAGCAGGTGTTGAGCTAGCCAGCCAGAGGGGGGATCCCGGCCTCGTCCAGGATACGCGGGATGAGATGTTCGGCTTTGACGGCCATCAGGTGCACGCCGTGGCAGATCTGACGGGCCTGGCGCACCTGTTCGGCGGCGATGCGGATCCCTTCTTCTAGGGGATGGGGAGCGTTGGCCAGCCGTTGGATGATGGCGTCCGGGATTTGCACCCCCGGCAGGTTGCAGTTGATGAATTGGGCATTTTTGGCGGATTTGAGCAGGAAGATGCCGGCCAGGATGGGCTTGCCGGCGGGGCGACCCAGCTTGTCCATAAAGCGCTCCAGTTGCTCGAAGTCGGTCACCATCTGGCTTTGGAAAAACTGGGCCCCGTTTTCCAGCTTGCGCTGGAAGCGCCGCTCCAGGCCGGAAAAGCTGCCGGATTGGGGTTCTACCGCTGCTCCCGGAAACAGACAGGTGCCGCCGTCGGGGAGGGGCTTGCCGTTGCAGTCGAGGCCATTGTTCAGCCGCTGGATAAGCCGCAGCAGGCGCACCGATTCCAGGTCGAACACAGCGCGGGCGTCGGGGCAATCGCCGATGTGGATGGGATCCCCGGTGAGGGCCAACACGTTGCGCAGGCCGAGCGCCGAGGCCCCCAACAGATCCCCCTGCAGAGCCACGCGGTTGCGATCCCGACAGGCCAACTGCAGGATGGGTTCAACGCCCACCTGATGCAACAGCAGCGAGGCGGCCAGGGGGCTCATGCGGGCCATGGCGCGGTTGGAGTCGGTGATGTTGATGGCATGCACCCGACCTTTGAGCTGCTGGGCCAGAGACAGCAGGGTGCTGGTGTCGGATCCCTTGGGGGGTGTGATCTCGGCGGTGAGCAGGAACTCCCCCTCCTGGATGGCCTGGGCAAAGCGAGACAAGGGGGGTGATGAGGGGGTCAAGGCCACAATTGCGGAAGAAAAGGTAAAACGGCTGGCCTATTATCGACTTTTCCGGGCGATTTTTCCAGACAGGTTGCCCTCTTTTAGGGCTTGGGCGAGGGAAGGGGGCTGGGCGGGGGTTGCACCTGCATTTCCCCCAGCCATATCTTGGCATCCCCCTGTTGCAGATGCTGCTGCCAGTCCTGGGCTGCTGCAGGCGGGATCCCATCCGCGCCCAGGGCCCAGCTCCAGCCAATTACCTGGGGCCAGCGTTGGTCTTCTAGACCTGCCAGCAGAGGTTGAGCGGCTTCTGAGCCCAAGGCCGGCCCGCGGAGCAGCACAGGCACTTCCGGGTTGAGAGCCACAAGGCGGCGGTACATCGGTTCAAAGGTGGCGGGATCCCCCGGTAGGCTCAGCCAATCCATCTCAGAGAACCCAGCCCAGGCGGACACGGCTGCGGCATCTTCTCCCTCCAGCTCCACAACCCAGAGCAAGTTGGCCTCGGAGCGCAGGGTTTGCATCAGGTGTCGGTAGGCCCGTCGTTGCAATTCGGGATCCCCGTCTCCCACAACGACGGCCAGGATGATGGGAGTGGCAAAGCGCTGGATGGCGCGGGCCCAAGAGCGCAAAGTCTCGTCCTGTTCCCCACTGGCCAAGGCGGAAAGCTGAGCCGGATCCAGCCGCAGGCGCAGGTAGGGAACAGAGCCGCTCTCCCGCAGGCGACTGGCCAACGACTGCGGAAAGTCCTGGCGGGGATCCCACAGGTGTTCTACGGCTGCCCAGGCAGGGGGCTGGCCGATGGCCTGGCGATAGGACAAGAGCTGCTCCCAAGTTGGCATGCCCGACCAGGCGACCCCGTGATACAGCCGGCCCGTGGGGGGCGGCAGCGGCCTGCCCCGTTGAAAGGGAGCAGAATCGGGCGGAATCGGGGAGGTTAGAAGCCAATCCAGCCGCAAGGCAGCAGTGGTGTTGGCAGCCGGCAGCGGGAAGGGGAAGATCCAACTGCGCTCCTGGAACCAGCCGCGGCTGATCTGCTGAGGGTGGAAGTCCTGGGGAGGCGGCAGCGGCTCCAGCGCGTCTTCTCCCCAGAAAGCCCGTTGGATCGCCAGGCGCACCCCCTCGCCGGGGTGAATCAGAGGCGTGGTAGTATCCAGGTGCAAGCTGCCGCTGAGGCGGGTGGACGTCTCGTGGGGCTCAACGCGGAAGGAGAAGGTGAGCTGGTCAGGCCGATAGGTGCCCAAGGCGCGGGAGGAGGGGGTGGGGGGTGGGGATCCCGGTTGCCATGGAATACCCTCGCAGTCGGTGCAGGGAAGGAGAGCCTGCGGATGGAGCGCAACGGGAGCCTCGCGGGCAGATTGCAACTGCTCAGACGTGATGACAAAGCTGGCCCAAAGGTGCTTCAGACGGGGATCCCGACCGGGCGGAATATCGGCGAAAGTTCGCCCTGGGGGTGTGGCCGTGCGGGTGCCGGCAGCCGTGCCGTCCAGAGGCAGCGTAGAAACTGGATCGCCGGCACAGCTCCCCAAAAAAACGACCGACAAGATCAGCGGCAGCGCCCAGCAGATTAAGGGCTTGAGTGTGCAGTTGGATGGCTGCCTCCGGGATCCCTGGATCATGGCTTCACCTCAATACACCACTCCTACGTGAGGCCCGCAAAGGGTTTTCCCGCTAACCGCTAGCAGGATCTTGCCGCAAAGGCCCGCTCCCCAGGTCTGATCCCGATCACATCCTTGGTCGCAGCAGAGCCCGCCCGCACCGTCTGAAGGCGGGCCAAAGCGGGGAACGCCGGCCCCTACCCCTGCGGCACCGCCGCCGCTTCCGGGTAGATGACCAACATGCCCTCGTAGAGGATTTGGCTGGGCTGCAACTCCAGGCGGTCGATGCGCACGCCCGGATCCAACTGAATGGGGAAATCCGCCAGGCCGGGGATGGGGATCTCTTGGCCTTCGCTCACCCACAGAGGGTTGACCAGCCGCAACTGGTTGGGGCCCTGGGCCTGTAGCCCGGTTAGCACCGTAACCGGCACCTCCACCCCCTCGGGAGTCACCAATTGGGCCTGGATGCGCAGCCGATTTTGCTCCAAGGTGACCTGGGGCTGGCGGATCAAGAAGGGCACCGCTTGACCTCCAAAGGGCAGTTGCACCTGTGCCTGGGCCAGTTGAGACTGGATGAGGGGAGCCTGAAGGGTGCGGTTAAGATCGTCTTCGGTGAGGCGCAAGCTCACCTGCACCGGCACAGGGGCCAACAGCCGCAGCGGGCTGCGTCCTTGGATGGCTTCGCCCACGTTGAGGCGAATATCCTGGCCCTGCAGCCGCAGGTGGCTGACCTGGAATCCCTGATAGATAAGGTTGTCTCCCGACACCTGGGCCTGGGGGATCTGGCCGTTCAAAATCTGGGCGTCGGAACCGGCGATCTGCACCTGCAAGTTGTCCACCTGCTGCACCTCGGAGCGGATCCAGGCGGCCACCAAAGGGCTGAGCAGGGATCCGGCAATCTGGGCAAATCCGGGCCAAGGCCAAAACATGGTGGGCAAGCCAAGCAGCAGTGCCAATCCCAGCCGCTGCCCTACTGGCGAGAGCCGTTGGCGACAGCGGGCTGCAAGAGAAGAGGGATCTGGAGCAGGCCGACGGCAAGACGGGAACAGCACTGGGTACCTCAGGAGCGACGACAAGCGATATTTTTCTGCCCAAACTACGACTAGGCTAAGGCAGGACTGCTCCACCGAACAGAGGGATCCCCCGCACACTTGGCGGAGCTAACCATCCGTCAACTGCCACCAGAGATACCCCAGCCGCAGGTAGTGAAGCCGCAGCCAGGGCAAAGGGAAAACGCGAGGCGGCTGGCGAAACAGAGCGCTGATGGGGGGCCGGCTGCCGGCGATCTCCTGGGCCAGCATTTTGCCCGCCCACACTGCTGTGGCCACGCCGCTGCCATGGTAGGCCAGGCCATACCACAAGCTGGGATCCGTCGGCGAAGGGCCAATATGGGGGTGAAGCTGCCGCGAAAGGCAGACCAGGCCGTTCCAAGCGTACTCGATCTCCACCCCCTCCCAGGTGGGAAAGAGGCGGTAGAGCTGCCGAGTCATCCAAGCCTGCAGGCGCTGTCGTTCTGCCGGAGTATTGCGGGTGCCGCCGCGCCCCCCAAACAGCAGGCGCCCGTCCGGCAGAAGACGGTAATAGAACAGCAGCCGCCGCGTGTCGTAAACCGGGGTCGGATCCCACCACCCCTGCGCTTTTTGCTCCGCAGGCGTCAGAGGGCGGGTGACCAGGATGTTGGACAGCACCGGCAACAGGGATCCCGCCAGTTGGGGGTACAAGGTCTCTGGGGTGTAGCCGTTGGTGGCGATGACCAGGTGCCGGGCCCGCACCGTTCCCCCTGGCGTGTGGCAAAGGTGCTGGGATCCCACCTTTTCCCAGGCGATGACCGGGCTGGCGCTGTGCAGTTGCGCTCCCCACCTGTGGGCCGCTTGGGCCAGCCCTTGGGTGAGCTTAAGGGGGTTGAGGCCAAACCCCACCCCGATGTGGAGAGCACCATAGTTCTCTTGGCTGTCAAAGCCCCGTTCCCGCAGCTCTTTGGGGCTGAGGAGCTGGGCCGGGTAGCCTGCCACCTGAGTACAGATCTGGTATTCGGCCTCCAATTCCGGCCAGGCCTGTGGACGATGGGCCACCGCGTAGCAGCCTTGTCCCTGCACTTCCAGCGAGAAGCCCTCGACGGCGGCCAGCTCCTGCACCGTCTCCACCGCCTGCCATTGATCCCGGTAGTAGCGCTCCGTCTCCGCCAGGCCCACCCGCCGCACCATCTGGGCATGGGTGAGATGGCTCGCCCCCACCCCGCAAAAGCCGCCGTTGCGCCCTGAGGCCCCCCACCCCAGGGATCCCGCTTCCAACAGGCAGGCGGAAATGCCGTGGTCGCGGGCCAGGTGCAGAGCCGTCGATAGGCCCGTCAATCCGCCCCCCACAATGACCACCTCGGCGCCCACCTGCCCCAGCAAAGGAGCCGGATGCCGCCAACCGGCATTCTCTATCGTGCTGTCCCAGTAGCTGCCGACCGGACAAGCAGGATCGTAGGTGCTGGCAGGATAAAGGGCTTTTCTCATGCGAACAAGAAAGAGAATATCCTACTGGGCAACGCTGTCGCGACCGCCAGCGGCAGCTTCCACGTCGGCAGGAGTGTTGCACTCCAAGAAGATCTCGGGGGTATAGAGCTCCACCTCCTGTACCCGTTTACCCAGATCCTGCAACAACCGGCGCAGGCCCAGGGTTTCCTCTCGGAGACACAGCAACTCTTCCCGCAAGCGCCCGTCGATCAGGGCGGGGTGTCCTCGTCGTCCTCGATGCACCGGCACCGTCGCCCAAGCGCGATGGCGCAGATGGTACTCCAGCAAGCTGTGGTAGATCCAGGCCGGACGGGGCTGATCCACCCCCGAAATGGCCAACACGCGAAAATCGGCAGGGATCCCTTCCACCCCCACCCGAATAGAGTGGGTCTTGCCCAGCTCAGGAGCCGGATTGATCAGCACCTCTGCCCCCGCCAAGTGAACTTGGGCCGCCGCCAGATGCTGGGATCCCAGCACCACCCAAGGGTGAAACCCTGCCTGTCGCCACTGAAAAATCTGGTAAGAAAGCAGGGTTTGCCCATCTTTCCAGGGCACCAGGGCTTTCGGTTCTCCCATCCGCGTGGAAAACCCAGCCGCCAGGATCAGCGCATGCAGCTTCAGGTCATTTGCCAAGGATCTTCACCAGCAGAATGCCAAACAAGTATAGAAACGTCACCGCCCCGGCCAAGAGGCTCTGGGTGAGGGGATCCGTGGAAGGGGTGAGAATGGCCCCTGCCACCACCGAGCCCAGAACCACGTAACGCCAGCCCTTGAGCATTTGCTCAGCACTCACCAGCCCCAACCCCCCCAGCAGCGCCTGCAAAATCGGCACCTGAAAGGCCAAGCCGGTGCTGAACAACAGCAGCAGCACAAACTCAAAGTAGCGGTCGATGGACCAGGCCTGATCCACCACCCCTTCGCCATAGCGAATGAAAAAGTTAAGTGCCGCCGGAATGAGGAGATAGTAAGCAAAGACCAAGCCAGCCACAAAGAGAAGGCTCGATCCCAGCACCACCGGCCCCAGCAGCTTGCGCTCCTTCACGCTCAGCCCCGGCAAGACGAAGCGGGCAATTTGGTAGAGCAAAAAGGGCGTGGCCAACAGCAACCCCGAATAGGCCGCCACCTTCATGGAGACGAAGAAATACTCCCCCGGCGCCAGTTGCAAAAAGGTCACCCCCCGCGCCGGCACCTCCAGCAGGGCGACAATGCGGTTCACCACCAGAAAGCAAGCAATGATGCAGATCGCCACCGCGATCACGCTGGCCAACAGGCGGCTGCGCAGCTCCTCCAAGTGCTCCATCAAGGTCATCTCGACCTCGTAGGGAAACTCCGGATCCGGCACCCGCTCAGAGTCAGGGGTTACCGTGGCTTGGGGCGAGGGCTCGGTCTCAGAGACAAGGGTCATGGGCCAAGGCGTAACGAAACATTCCCCGCTATCTTAGCTCTGCCCCGTCCTCGGGGAAAAGCGCCTGCCGAGAGCTCGGTCAAGGCCTGTAGAGATGGGTTGAACTGCCAGGACAGACATGATGAGCTCCTCCCCGGCTCAGGGGCTGGGGAACATCCCTCTCCAGCCGGGGATCCCGTGTGCGATAGGATCAAAAAGTGCCGAAATCCTGAGGGCCTCGGATCGAGTGCGCCCGTATTCCTCACCCTTTCAGCAGTATGGCCAGATCTCCAGCTTTGTGGCTCAGTCGCCTCGCTTTTCTGCGAGGGCTGATCTTTATCTTGGCAGTGGTGGCTGCCCTCGTCTATCTGGGCTTTAGCCGCGAAGTTCGCCTCGGCCTTGACCTCAAAGGAGGGACGCAGCTCACCCTGCAGGCTTTGCCTACGGAAGAGGTACCCGAGATCACCTCTGAGGTGATGCAGGGGGTGGAGGCGGTGATCCAGCAGCGGATCAACGGCCTGGGGGTGGCCGAGCCTCTGGTGCAGATCAGCGGCCAAGACCGCCTGTTCGTGCAACTGCCGGGGGTGGCGGATCCGGATCGGGCTGTTGCTCTTTTGGGCGATACGGCCCAGTTGGAGTTTCGCAAGGGATTGGTGCCAGTCAGCGCCCTGCCCCGCAACGAGCAGGGGGAGATAACGGCGGGGGAGGATCCCGACGCCCTGTTTGAACGGGTCGGCCTGACAGGGGATCTGCTGCGCAACGCCTATCCCCAAGCCCCTCGTCGCGGATCCCAGAGCTGGGAAGTGCTGTTGGAGTTCAAGCCAGAAGGGGCAGAAAAGTTTACTCAGCTCACCCGAGAGTTGGCCGGAACAGGGCGTCCGCTTGGCATTTTTCTCGACGACGTGCTGATCAGCGCCCCCATCGTGGGGCCGGAGTTTGCCCGCACCGGCATTACCGGCGGAACAGCGGTGATCACGGGCAATTTCACGGTGGAAACCGCCACCGATCTGGCGGTGAAGCTCAAGGCGGGAGCGCTGCCGGTTCCCATTCGCGTCATTGAAAACCGCACCGTCGGGGCCACGTTGGGGGAAGAGAGCGTGCGCCGCAGCCTCTATGCCGGCATTGGCGGCCTGGTGCTGGTTTTTGTCTTTATGGTGGCCTACTACCGCCTGCCGGGGCTCATTGCCGACCTCGCTCTTCTCATCTACGCCCTCTGTACGTTTGCTCTGTTCCAACTGCTGGGGGTGACCATGACCCTGCCAGGGATCGCCGGCTTTATCCTCAGCATCGGCATGGCGGTGGATGCCAACGTGCTGATCTTCGAGCGCATCAAGGAGGAGCTGCGGGCGGGCAAGTCCATCTATAAGTCCATCTCGGAAGGGTTTAATCGCGCCTTCAGCAGCATCCTCGACAGCAACGTCACCACCCTTTTGGTCTGTGGCGTACTTTTCTGGCTGGGGATGGGGCTGGTGAAAGGCTTTGCCGTCACCTTGGCCATTGGCATTCTGGTAAGCTTTTTCACGGCCATCACCTGCACCCGCACCCTGCTGCTGGCGGCAATGGGGATCCCTGCCCTGCGCAAACCTGAGTTTTACGGCGTTCGCATGGAGGCGGCTCAATCATGACGGCGCAAGAGTTATCCCCCCCCGATCCGGCGGTGGGATCCCGGCGGTTGCTTGACTACCGCTTCGACATCGTCGGGCGCAGCAAGCTTTGGTTTACCCTTTCCCTGGCGGTGTTGCTGGTGGGGCTGGTCAGCATGGCCTTTTCTCTGGCCTCTCTAGGGACACCGCTGCGGCTGGGGCTGGATTTTGCCGGCGGCACCTTGCTGGATCTGCGTTTTGAGCGGCCTGTCACCACCGAAGAGCTGCGGCGGGCGCTGCAGGAACACAACCTGGGCAGCAGCATCATCCAACTGGACACCCAGACCAGTCAGGAAGCCTTGATCCGCATGCCCCCTTTGACTGAGCAGGAGCGCCTAGCGGTAGAGGAGACGCTGCGGCAACAGGTAGGCCCTTTTGAGCGCAACCTAGTGGAGACGGTAGGCCCGACGGTGGGGCGCTTGCTCTTGCGTTCCGGCCTCGTGGCTGTGCTCATCTCTTTTGGGCTCATTGTGGTGTATCTGGCCCTGCGCTTCCAGTGGGATTACGCGGTGTTTGCCATTGTGGCCTTGCTGCACGATGTGGTGCTGACAACAGGTCTGTTTGCCCTTTTGGGCCTAACGGTGGGCATGGAGGTGGACAGCCTGTTTGTGGTGGCGCTGCTAACCATCATTGGTTTTTCCGTCAACGACACGGTGGTTATCTACGACCGCATCCGGGAAAATCTGCGTCTGGTCAGCCGCAAGGTCAGCTTTGCCGAGGTGGTGAACCTATCTCTAAACCAGACTTTTGCCCGCTCTTTGAACACCACCCTGACAACGATGCTGCCCCTGGTGGCCATTGCCATTTTTGGGGGAGCCACCCTGAAGGGGTTTGCCATCGCTCTGCTCATTGGCTTTAGCTTGGGGGTCTATTCCAGCATCTTCATCGCCAGCCCTCTACTGGTGTGGTGGCGGCAGCGGCGCTATGGCGGAAAAGGGGATCCCGAGGCGCTGCCTTCCGGCGCAGAGGGGTAGGGCGGCGGCAACTGCCTACCAGTGCAGCCGCTGTCCATGGGCAACCAGGTAGCGCTGCAAGTCGGCCATCTTGCCCTGCGGCACAATCTGGGCCGGGATCAAGCCGGGATCCTGGCTGTGCAACCAGGCTACGATGAGCCCCGCTGCCGAGCCGATGGTCCACTCGCCGTAATGGGTGCGGGTGGCGGCGTTGACGATGTGGCTGACGGCGATCCCTTTGCCGCCGATGAGCAGGTTATCCACTTTCTGGGGGATCAGGGCCTCTAGGGGGATGACGATGGGGCGGACGGAAAACTCGTTGACGGGCGCCGAGCTGGCCGACAGGGAAGGCTCCCAGTTGCGGTAGCGACAGCCGTGCATGTCGATGGCGTAGTGAGTCACCCCTACAGCGGTGGGGCTAAAGTCCCGTCCCCCGCTGGTGCCGACGCGGATGTCTTGCTCCAGCATCTGGAATTCCGCCTGGCCGTAGGCAGCTCGCCCCAGGATGCGCCGCCCCTCCCGGATGTAGGGGTAGAGGCTGAGGCCGGAGCGGGTGCCCAGCAAAGAGTCCTCGGCAAACACCAACGAGAGGGGATAGCCGGCGCGGGCTTGGGTTTCCATCAGCCACTCGGCAAAGAGCAGGGCGTGGTTTTCTCCATCTTTGAGGGCGGAGACGTCCAGCCCCCCCAGCCAGTTGTGGCGCTGCCCTGAGGCCACCAGCCGCTCTTCTGTCAGGATTAGGGGCGGGTTCATGATCCCCCAGTCGTTGCCGCGGTTCCAGTTCACCAGCGTCAGGTCGCCCGGCACCGGTGTGCTGTGGAAGGGATCCGTGCGGCCTTTGCTGACGATGCGGCGGTAGTTGAAAAAGCTCTGGCCGCTGAAGGTGGGAAACCCCTCCAGGTCGAACTGGCGGCGGTGCTCGGCGCGGGAGTAGCCCGGCTGCAACTGGGCCAGCTCGGCGCGGGAGCGCCCGCCATCGTCGTGGATGGCCAGCACGAAAGGAAAAGTGAAGGCCTGGGTGCACTCCGGGTTGCTGGCCGGGGCGGCATTGGGCTCCCCCGTCAGATCTCGCCCTTCTGAGCCCAGCCGGTAGGGGATCCCAGCCCAGCCCACCAGCTCGCCGGTGTCGGTGGCGTCGATAACAAACAGGTTGCGGCCCGGTGGCGCCTGCAGCCGCAGCACCCGCTTGGCAAACACTTCCGTCTCCTGCCAGCCATACCAGCTCACCAATTCCCGCCACAGCCGCCCTGGCGGCACAAAATTGGGATCCCGCGGCTGCCGCTGCACGGCGTAGAGGCTCTCGATGCGGGAGCCGTCAGCGCTGAAGGTGGCCCCCTTAAAAGCGGTCTGGGTGGCCCAGCGACTCTGGGGAGCAGACTGAGCCGCCTGCCGCAGCCAGGTTTCCACCGCCTGCAGACCCGCCTGGGGCGGAAAACACAGCCCCCCTACCCAGCAACTGTTGATCTTGGTCACGCGGGTTCCCGGCGGGATCCCTGTCCAGGCGGGCAGATGCAGCGGCTGGCTTTCGATGAGGGCCTTAAACTCCAGCCAGTGGCGGGAAAAATTGCCCCGCTGCCGCATGGGGAGGGACTCGTCGATGGCCGATACCCCCTGCGAGGTGATCTGCCCCCCCAGCCAGGGGGTGAGCTCGATGAGACAGGTTTGCACACCCCCCCGCATGGCTTGGCCTGCAGCCGCCACGCCCCCCAGGGATCCGCCCACCACCACCAGCTCGCACTCCCAGATCTCGTCCGGCTGCGGCAAGGGATCCAGCAGCGGCCAGCCGTGGGCCGTAAAACGGGGCGGCTCCGGCTCTGGAGCGGCGACGGGCGATCCCCCTTCCGGCTGGGAGAGGGCGGCGAACCCCATCCCCGCCACGAAGCCCAGCAGAGACAGGATCCCCAACCCCAGCACTCGTTGGCGCCTGAGTCTTTGCTGTGCTGCCGGGATCCTCTTGCCGGCCATGCTCACCTGACCTCACACCCCAATTTGCGCCGGCAACCTTTTGGACAGCGATCCAAGGCCCGGGAGAAATCCCTTTGAGAATAGCCGACAAAGCTGCCTCTAGGGTCAGGCCGAGTAACTAAGATCCGAGCAACAAGGCATAATGGGCTAGCAACTTTTTTCCAGCAGGGATCCGCAGCAGCATGGGACGGGCAAAGAAAGTGGTATTGGCCTATTCGGGCGGCGTCGATACTTCCGTCTGCATCCCCTATCTCAAGCACGAGTGGGGAGTGGAATCGGTAGTCACCCTGGCGGTGGACTTGGGTCAGGGGGCGGAGCTGGAGGCCATCCAAGCCAAGGCGCTGAGGGCCGGGGCGGAGCAATCCCTGGTGCGGGAGGCCGTCCAGATCCTGATTGCCGACTACGCCTTCCCCGCCATCCAGGCCAATGCCCTCTACGAGCAGCGCTACCCTCTCTCCACTGCCTTGGCCCGACCCCTGATCGCCAAGCTGTTGGTGGAGGTGGCAGAAGAGGTGGGCGCCGACGCCGTGGCCCACGGCTGCACCGGCAAGGGCAACGACCAGGTGCGCTTCGACCTGGCCATCGCCGCCTTGAACCCCAAGCTCAAGGTGTTGGCCCCGGCCCGCGAGTGGGGCATGACCCGCGAGGAGACCATTGCCTACGGCGAGCGCTACGGGATCCCTATGCCGGTGCAAAAGTCCAGCCCCTACAGCATCGACCTCAACATCCTGGGCCGCAGCGTCGAAGCCGGGATCCTGGAAGACGCCGACCAAGAGCCACCGGAGGAAGTCTACGCCCTCACCCGGCCTATCTCTCAAACCCCCGACGAGCCCGCCTATGTGGAGATCGCCTTTGAAGAGGGGATCCCGGTGGAGCTGGACGGGCAGCGCCTTGGCCCCAGAGCCCTCTTCGAGCGGCTCAACGCCTTAGCCGGCAGCCACGGTGTCGGTCGCATCGATATGATTGAAAACCGGCTGGTGGGGATCAAGTCGCGCGAGATCTACGAGTGTCCGGCCCTAACGGTGTTGATCCAGGCCCACCGCGAGCTGGAAAGCCTCACCCTCACCCGCGAGGTCATCCACTACAAGTACGGCATCGAGACCACCTACAGCCAATTGATCTACAACGGCCTTTGGTATTCGCCGCTGCGGGAGGCCCTGGACGCCTTCATCTGCACCACCCAAAAGAGTGTTACCGGCGTGGTGCGGATGCGCCTGCACAAGGGCCAGGCTGTCTGCGTGGGCCGCCGCTCTCCTTACTCCCTCTACAACGCGGAGCTGGCCACCTACGGGGAAGGGGATCAGTTCGACCACCGCGCTGCCGAAGGCTTCATCTACATCTGGGGTCTGCCCACCCGCGTCTGGGCCCAGGTGCACCGGGGCGGTGGTGCTTGAGCTCTACCGCCCCACCTGCCTGCTTGCGAGATGGCGCAGGTGGGCCAGGTTTTCCACCGCGGGGGTGAGGGGCTTTCTCTAGGTTCCTGCCGTCCAGGTGTTGCCGTACTCGATCTGCTCCGGGGTAAGGCTGTCAATTTGGATCCCCATGGCCTTGAGCTTGAGGCGGGCGATGGCCTCGTCGATCTCCGCAGGAATGGGGTGCAGCCCTGGCGCCAGCCGGCCACGGTTTTTCACCAGGTACTCGCAGGCCAGCGCTTGGTTGGCAAAGCTCATGTCCATGACGCTGGCGGGGTGGCCTTCGGCGGCAGCCAGGTTGATCAGCCGGCCCTCCCCCAGCACGAACACCGATTTGCCCGACTGGAGACGGTATTCTTCCACAAAGGGGCGCACGCTCTGCCGGGAAACCGTCCGCTCTTGCAAGGCCACCAGGTCGATCTCGATGTCGAAGTGGCCGGCGTTACAGACCATCGCCCCATCTTTCATCCGGTCGAAGTGCTCGCCGCGGATAACGTGCTTGTTGCCGGTGACGGTGATGAACAGATCCCCCAGAGGGGCGGCCTCGGCCATGGGCATAACCCGAAAGCCATCCATCACCGCCTCCAGAGCCCGCACCGGGTTGACCTCGGTCACGATGACCTGGGATCCCATGCCGCGGGCCCGCATCGCCACCCCCTTGGCGCACCAGCCGTAGCCGGCCACCACCACTGTTTTTCCGGCCAGGAGAATGTTGGTACAGCGCAGAATGCCGTCCAGGGTGGATTGGCCGGTGCCGTAGCGGTTGTCGAACAGGTGCTTGGTCTCGGCGTCGTTGACGGTCATCACCGGGAAGCTGAGCACCCCCGCCTTGAACATGGCCCGCAGGCGCACCAGGCCGGTGGTAGTCTCTTCCGTGGTGCCGATGATTTCCGACACCTGCTCCTGGCGATGCTGAACCAGCTCCGCCGTCACATCGCCGCCGTCGTCAATGATGAGATGGGGGCGGTGATCCAGGGCGATCTGGACATGGCGGCGGTAGGTCTCTACATCTTCCCCCTTGATGGCAAAGACCGAGATGCCGTAGTCGGCCACCAGGCTGGCGGCCACATCGTCTTGGGTGGAGAGGGGGTTGCTGGCGATGAGGACGCTATCGGCTCCCCCTGCCTGCAAGGCCAAGGCCAGATTGGCCGTCTCGGTGGTGACATGGCAGCAGGCCACCAGGCGCAGACCGGCCAGGGGTTTTTCTTGGGCAAAGCGCTCCCGGATCTGGGCCAGCACCGGCATCTCCCGCGCCGCCCATTGGATCCGTTGCTTGCCCAAGGAGCTGAGGCTGAGGTCTTTAACTTCGTGCTTGGGGAGAGACAGGGTGGCGCTGGTCATCGAGAAGGCTCCAAAAAGGGTCGTCGAAAAAGGATAGAGGTTCAGCCGAGCTACACGGCTAGAGACAGGGAGTTTCAGGCCGTTACAATGTCGGCAAGAGGGATAAACAGATGTCAACAGACCTGAACTATTCTGCCACAAGGGATCCCTTTTCAGCGCTGGGTCTGGACGTGGGCAACCGTCGCATCGGCGTGGCCGGCTCCGACGGGCTGGGGCTGCTGGCTACCGGCCTGGGGGTGATCCGGCGCCGTTCCCTGCCCGAAGACATTGCCCAAGTGCAGGAGTGGATCCGCCGCCGCCGGGCCACCGTGGTGGTGGTCGGGATCCCCCTTTTGGCAGATGGCTCGGTGGGATCCCAGGCCCGCAAGGTGCAGCGGTTTGTGCGCGCTTTGCAGGTGGCGGTGGATCTTCCCGTTATTACCGTCAACGAATACCTGAGCACCGTACAGGCGGAGTGGGATCTGCGCGAGGCCGGGATCCCGGCCAAGGCCCAGAAGGGTTTGATCGATCAACAGTCGGCGGCAGTGATTCTCCAAACTTGGCTGGACGAGCGACGGGCTTCTTTGTCGGAAGTGCCGGGCTGGCGGGGCTGGGGCAGCAAAGACTACGCTGGAGAGGTCTAGCCGGGCCAGTGCAAGTCAGCTCGAAGCATGAAGCATAAGGTGTGCCATCCCCGGTCGGCCCGCTGGCGTTGGCAGGGCCTATCTTTTAGGTCGGGGCTTGTCGCGCAATTTTGGTAATCTCAAGCTGAGCATCTGAGCATGAATCGCATTTGCATTCTTGGGGGCGGCTTTGGCGGGTTGTACACAGCTTTGGAACTGAGCCGGCAACCCTGGTCAGAGCCACCCCAAATTACCTTGGTCGATCGCCAGGAGCGGTTTGTCTTTGCTCCTTTGCTGTACGAGCTGCTCACCGGAGAAATGGAGGACTGGGAGGTGGCTCCCCGCTTCCAAGATCTGCTGCCCTCGGAGTCGGTGCAATTTCGCCGCGGCTCTGTCCAGGCCATTGACCTTCAAGCCCGCCGAGTGGGTCTGGAAGACGGGCAGAGCCTAGAATACGACGCGCTGGTGCTGGCGCTGGGGGGAGAAACCCCTTTGCAGAGCGTTCCGGGAGCGGCGGAGTTCGCTTTTCCCTTTCGCACCCTGGCCGATGCCCAACGGCTGCGGGCCCACCTGAAAACGTTGGAAGAGCGGGATCCGGCTCAGCCGATAACTCTGGCCATTGCCGGGGCGGGGGCAAGCGGCGTGGAACTGGCCTGCAAGCTGGCAGATCGGCTGGGATCGCGGGGACGGATCCGTCTTATTGAGGTGGGATCCCGGATTTTGTCGGGCTTTGCTTCTTCCAGCCGGGAGGCGGCCCAACTGGCGTTGGCCCAACGGCGGGTGCAGGTGGAGTTGCAAACCAAGGTTTTGGGCATCGAGGCTCTGGGCGAGAACGGCGCCCCCCCCTTCCGCCTACAATTGCAGCGGCTGGAGGCCCAGGAGATAGCCACGGATCTTGTGGATGCGGTGCTGTGGACCGTCGGAACCCGACCGGCAGCGGTGATCGCCAACTTGGATCTGCCCAAAAGTGAGCGGGGACGGCTGCAGGTTTTGCCCACCCTGCAAACTCCCCCCTTTCCAGAAGTGTTTGCCCTGGGAGACGTAGCGGCGGTGGTGGATGCCGAAGGCCAGCCGGTGCCCGCCACCGCCCAAGCAGCTTTTCAACAGGCCGGCTATTGCGCTTGGAACCTGTGGGCCTTGCTCACGCAGGAGCGGCCCCTGCTGCCGTTCCGCTACTTTTCTCTGGGGGAAATGCTCAGCTTGGGGACGGATACGGCGGTGCTTTCCGCCCTCGGCGGCCTCACCCTGAGCGGCCCCCTGGGCTATTTGGCCCGACGAGCCATCTACCTGGTGCGTCTACCTACCCTGGAGCACCAGCTCAAGGTGGGATGGAACTGGATCACCCGCCCGCTCTGGCAGGCCCTAGGAGCCCTGTAGCTGGCGGGAGCGCTCGTAGGCTGCCCGCACTGCCCGCATCAAGGCCCCTCGCACCCCCGCCTCTTCCAGGACTTGGATCCCGGCGATGGTCGTTCCCCCTGGGCTGGTCACTTGATCCTTGAGAAGGGCGGGGTGGAGCTTCTCGTGCTGTAAAAGGGCAGCCGTGCCCGCCAAGGTCTGCATCGCCAGTTGGGTGGCGAGGGGACGCGGCAGACCCACCCCCACCCCCCCGTCGATCAGCGCTTCCAGGATCACCGCCAAATACCCCGGCCCCGATCCCGACAGGGCCGTCACCGCATCCATTTGGCTTTCGGCCACCGTCACCACCTGGCCTACAGCCCGAAACAACCTTTCCACCTGCTCCTTCTGCTCAGGCGTCACTCCTGGCCCGTAGCAGATAGCCGTGATCCCTGCTCCCACCAGCGCCGGCGTGTTGGGCATGGTGCGCACCACCCTCTGCTGGGGAAAAGCCTGCTGCAACTGCTGCAAAGGGATCCCGGCCATAATCGAGATCACCAACTGCGCGGCGGACGGCTGGCCCATCTCAGCCACCACCTGCGGGAAAACCTGGGGCTTGACGGCCAAAAATACAATCTCAGACTCTCCCGCCTGAGATAGATCCGCCAACAGCCGAATGCCCAGCTCCTGCTGTAGGGTCTTGGCCTTGTCCGGGTCGGGCTCCCGCAAAGCCACCTGAGCTGCAGGATAAAGCCCCGCAGTCACCCAACGCCGCAGCAGGGCGGATCCCATGGCTCCCCCCCCGATCACACTCAGCAGCGGTCGCTCCATGTCGGCTAGTGCTGGCCCACCGCCTGCAAATGTTCATAGCTGCTGGGCCAGAGAGGGGCAGGGCTGTGCAAGGGACGCTGCAGCGGCTGCACCCCTTGGCTACTGGGGGTGGAGACCGTCACCGTGCTGGGGGTGAACAAAAAAATATTTTCGCCAATGCGCTCCTGGTGGCCATCGATGGCGTAGGTGCCACCGGCAACAAAATCCACCGAGCGCTGTGCTTCGGCGGGATCCATCAGGGTCAAGTTCATGATCACCGTCTTGCGCTCCCGCAGGTACTGGATGACTTGAGCCATCTCGTCAAAGCTGCGCGGCTCCAGCACCACCACTTCGCTGGTGGGTGGGTTGACGCCCGGTAATCCAATTACGTTGCTCCCCATACTGCCCCCTGCTAAGCGATCCCGATGTTGACTGCGCCGATGGCCCCGCGACTCTTCTCGACCGACAGACCCTTCCCCGGCTTCCGCTCCCCGTTGTCGACGTCCGCGTGGAAGGGCACTGGCTTCCTGCTCTTCAGGAGCCGGTTGGGAACGGCGTCCCTCGTAGAGCACTTGGTAATCATCCTGCCCTTCCATCTCAGGGTACTCTTCCAGGCCGTCCACGGGATCATTCAGGCCCACAAAATCTCTTACCCTGCTCCAGATTCCATTGACATTCATCGTCCACATCCTCACTACAGGTCATGGTTTGCGGCAAGCGCAGGATTCAGGCTCTTGATTGGATCTTGAGTAGCCCAGTCAAGCCAAAGGGCATCTCCAATCTTTATTTTTAGTTAAAGTTTTTCAAAAGGCCGAGACAGGGTTTGCTCGAGAAGCTGCCGAGGCAGGTTAAAAAACCCATGGGCCCGACGAGTCGAGTTTACCCAGAAGAAGTGAAGATGTCATCCCACTTGTCCAGCCACTGCTTTGGCCAGAGTCTACTGCGCTCCTTGTCCAGCTTGAACACGTGTTAACGGGAGTGACGCAAATGATTACAAGTTTCCCTAAAATTTCCCCGACAGGGTAAATTTTGGGCGGGATTGCCCTGTTTTTGCCCGATTCAGGCCGAACTCCAACCCAGAGCGTGCCCTGCAGGGCAACTCCGGAGTTGCGCGGCTTTACACAAAATTTAATCACAATTTAACGGCTTCATAGAGACTCCATCTATCTATTTCCGTTCGGCATCGGCAAACAAAGCGCGCCCCAGCCGGATTAGGTTGGAGCCTGCGGCCACCGCCAGGGGGTAATCGTCGGACATGCCCATGGAGAGGGTGTGCAACTGCAGATGCTCGTAGCCGCTGCGCTGGATGTGATCCGCCAGCTCGGCCAGCTTGCGAAACAGCTCTAGGGCTGCCTCTGAGCTCAAGCCCAAAGGCAAAATGGTCATCAGGCCCACAATTTGCACCTGCAGCAGTTGGTTCAGTTGCGGCAGGCTTTGCAACAGATCGGGGATGAGCCAGCCGAATTTATTGGGATCCGGGGCCAATTTCACCTGCAAGCAGAGCTTGGGGGTAAGGTGCAGCTCCCAGGCTTTTTGGTTGATCAGCTTGGCCAGGCGCAGGCTATCGACGCTGTCAATCCAGGCAAATTGTCTGAGGGCCGGCTTTACCTTATTGGTCTGCAAATGCCCGATCAAGTGCCAGACAATATCGGTCAGATCCTGCAGTTGCGCCTGTTTGGCGGCTGCCTCTTGCACTCGGCTTTCGCCAAAGTGGCGGATCCCGGCTCGATAGGCGGCGCGGATGTGGTTGACGCTGTAGCCTTTGCTCACCGCCATGATCTCCACATGGCCTGGGATCCGGGCGCGGATGGCCTGAATGCGGCTGTGGATGAGCTCTTCGTCAACGGGGGGCGGCGACGCTTCAAGGGAGCTGGAAGAAGGCGGAGACATGGCTAGGGCCACCTAGGAAGCTAGCAGAAGATCTCGACAGAGAGAGTCCAGTCCTCGTTTTGTCTGGATACTTCGAGATTGGAGCCGGTGCTCCAGCGGCCAGGTGGAAACAGGGGGAACCCAGCCATAGCCCAGTTCTTCTGGAGCCTAGCCCAAGGCCGCTGCCAGGATCTGATAGGCCAGCTTGGCGGCGGTGAAGGCGCTGCGGCGATCGGTTTCCCGTTCCCCGGTGACCGCCAGCTCCACCACATCGGCGCCGACGATTTGCCGCTGCTGCCCCAGGGCCCGGATCAGCTCTACGGTCTCCCACCAGCCCAAGCCGCCGGGTTCGGGGGTGCCCGTGGCCGGCACGACCGCAGGATCCAACCCGTCCACATCCACCGTCAGGTACACCTGGGATCCCAGCGTGGCGATCACCTCGGGGATCCACTCCTGGGCTGGCTTGCCGTGCAGGCTGTGGGCAAAGAAGGTGTGCAAGCGGTGCTTGCGAATGGCCTGGCGGTCTTCGGCGCAGAGGGAGCGGATCCCCACTTGGGTGAGGCGGCCGCCCACTTGTTCCACCACGCGGGCCATGGCGGAAGCGTGGGAGTAGCGGGATCCCTCGTAGCTGTCTCTCAGGTCGCAGTGGGCATCGATCTGCAGCACGTGCAGTTCTGGGTAGTGGGGCAGGTGGGCGGCAATCAAGGGGCCAGTGATGGAGTGCTCCCCGCCAATGGAGAGCAGAAACCGCCCTGGCCTTACCCACTCGGCAGCGCGGCGCTGAATTGCGGCCATGGCCAACTCGTGGGCGTCCAGCCCCTCGAACTCCACTGGCGGCGCCGTCCAGTAGCGGGAGGTCTCTGCGGCAAAGTCGGGGTGGAGGGCCGGCTGGCAGTCTCTCACCTCGTCGTAGATCTCTACATAGGCAGAAGCCTGCAACAGCGCCTGAGGGCCTTTGGCCGTGCCTTTGCCGTAGGAGGTGGTGGCCTCGTAGGGGATAGGCAACACAATGGCTTGGGCCAGCTCCGGATCCGGCTCAGCCAGGCCCAAGAAGGGGAAAGGAGAGCGGTACATGGCAAGAGCAGAAGAGGGGATCCCTATTGTATTGAAAGATCTTGGGATAGCCCGCAAAGATTGGGGTGACCGGCCAAGGGCGGATCCCTTGTAGGATGGCAGCAAACCCTCTAGACTGAGCAAAGGTTGCCCCAGCCGATTTGCTTTCACTCCTCTTGTGTCCCGTTTCAACAAGCTAACGAGCCTATGACCACAGCCTCTCAAGCTGCCCTTTTCGACGCCCTTGCCCGGCGCCGTGCCCTCAAGATCATCAGCGGCCTGCAAAACTTCGACCTGCAGTCGGTGCTGAAAGTCACCCGTGCCGCCCAGGAGGGAGGAGCCACTTGGGTGGACATCGCCGCCAGTCCCGAATTGGTGCAGCAGGTGCGCGCCCAGATCGAGCTGCCCATCTGCGTGTCGGCGGTGGAGCCGCAGCGATTGGCTGCCGCCGTCCAAGCGGGGGCCGACATGGCCGAAATCGGCAATTACGACAGCTTCTACCCTTCGGGCCGCATCTTCTCCGCTGCGGAAGTCCTGGAGCTCACTCGCCAAACCCGCTCTCTGCTGCCGCGCACGCTTTTGTCGGTTACCGTTCCCCACACGCTGCCTTTGGATCAGCAGGCGGAATTGGCCGAGAAACTGGAAGATCTGGGGGCCGATCTCATCCAAACCGAGGGCAGCACCAGTGCCGAGCCGGTTCACGGGGGATCCCTGGGCTTGATCGAGAAGGCTGCCCCCACCTTGGCCGCCGCCTATGAGATCAGCCGTGTGGTCTCGGTGCCTGTTATCTGCGCTTCCGGCCTCTCAACGGTAACGGTGCGCCTGGCCATCGCTGCCGGTGCCTCAGGTGTGGGGGTGGGCAAAGCTGTCAGCCGGCTCCAGGATGAAGTGGCCATGGTGGCCCAAGTGCGGGCGCTGGTAGAGGCCCTGGGAGACTCTCGGATCCCTGCCTTTGTCTAGGTTGATGCCTGACCGGTGAGAGTTAAACTGCTGGCGCCAGCTTGTGCTGGTGCATTTTTTTATCGCTTCCGTCCGCATCCGTTTCTCGCCGGCAGCCGAGTCATGCTCTGTATAGTTTCCAATCCCTGAGCCCAGACATGGTTGACAATGCGAGGGATCCCTTTTTGAACTGCCCATGAGCTGGCAACGCCCCGATGGCCGCACGGCTGCTCAATTGCGCCCGGTTTCCTTCCAGCGCCGCTTCACCCGCTATGCGCCCGGATCGGTGTTGGTGAAGTTTGGCGATACCCATGTCCTCTGCACCGCCAGTGTGGCGGAAGAAGTTCCCCCTTTTTTGCAGAATACCGGTCAAGGCTGGCTGACGGCGGAGTACCGCATGTTGCCCGGAGCCACCCCACAACGACAGCCACGGGAGATGTTGAAACCATCGGGCCGTACTGCCGAGATCCAACGCCTCATCGGACGCAGCCTGCGCGCCGCTCTGGATCTCCAGAAGCTGGGATCCCGCACCATTACCCTCGATGCCGATGTGTTGCAGGCCGATGGCGGAACTCGCACCGCCGCGATCACGGGGGGCTATGTGGCCCTGCACGACGCCGTCACTTGGCTATGCAAACAGGGGTTGCTGGATCCGGCTCAGGGATCGCCGCTGCGGCAGCAAGTGGCGGCCCTTTCGGTGGGAATTGTGCAGGGGGAAGTCCTCGTAGATTTGTGCTATGAGGAAGACAGCCAAGCCGAGGTAGACATGAACATTGTCATGAACGAGCAGGGATCCTTTATCGAGATTCAGGGCACTGCCGAAGCCGGCTGCTTCAGCCGACCGCAATTGTTGCAAATGGTGGAGATGGCCCAAGCCGGGATCCGAGAATTGCTGCAGGCGCAACAGCAAGCTCTCAATTGGGAACCGTAGCCAGCTTTGCAACGGCGACCCTTCAAGGCGTTGGTACAGCTTAGAACAAGGCCGGCAATTGGCCTGAAGAAGTTGGCCTGGAGAATGCCGCATGTCCCCTTTCGTATTCGGTTCGGAGGAACTTGCGCCCCTGCTCAGGCAGCAAGGCCGGCGGTTTACTACTGGCTACCTGCACCTTCACCTCAGAGGGCTGGATCCTGCCGAGGTCGCAGAACCCTGGGTACTGACTTATTACTACGGCAGGCTCCTCTTTTCTGCCGATCAACCCCTCAACACGCAAATCCTGCTGAAACGCCTATCTCGCTTCATCGCCCGCCTCAACTTGGAATGGTCGCAGCGGGCCATCTCGGTGGTGCAAGAGCGCTTGCTGAAGAACCGTTCCCTGCCCGAGCTGCTGGAGGCCATCACGCAGTTGGGCTTGCTCAAGCCAGGAGAGTTGGAAGATGCCCTGTGGCTCAACCTGCTCACCGATTTCGACCGCTACCTGTTTGAGCGGTCAGGCGCCTGCTACTTCGAAGTGCAGGAACGGGTCGCCCAAGAGGCCCCCATCGGCGGGTTTGAGTTGGAGCCTCTGTTGCAAGAAGCAGCCCGCCGCCACGATCGATGGGCAGATTTGAAGGTGGCCATTCCCACGATGCTGGCGATACCGGTGGTCAACTGGGAGCGGGTCAACCGCTATCGCATCACCGATGAGCAGCGACAGAAGCTCCACGCCCTCACCAAAGACGGCCAGTCGCTAGAGGTGATCGCCAAGAAGCTGTGTCGGGATCGTCTGGAGGTGGCCAATCTCTTTGCGGCCTGGGTCAAAAAAGGGCTGGTCAGCCTGCAAACACCCCAAGAGCTGCTGCAGACCAAGCCCCACAACCCGATAACCATCTTGGCGGTGGACGACAGCGTGGTCATGCAAGAGATCCTGCGGCAATATTTGTCCAACTATCGAGTGATTACAACAGGCAACCCCGCCGAGGTGCTCCCTCTGTTGTTTCAGCATCGGCCTCATCTGCTGTTGATGGACATCGCCATGCCGGGGATCGATGGCCTGGAGCTCTGCCGCATTGTGCGCAGCTTGGAAGAGTTTAAGTCCCTCCCCATCCTAATGGTTACCTCGCGCGATGGCCTGCTAGCTCGCATCCGCGGCAAATGGTCGGGAGCAACTGGCTACCTGACCAAACCCTTCAACGAAAGCCAGCTTAACGAAGAAGTGAGGCGGCTTCTGTTTGTTTCCAATTTCTTTTCCAATTTCTAGGGATCCCCCGAAGAGCTAACCGCTCGCCTCCCCTCTCCCACTGGGAGAGGGGCCAGGGGT